>CAZQSG010000006.1:0-25795 GCA_964595925.1 uncultured Anaerolineaceae bacterium
AAAAACAACATCCAGACTGCTTACAGGCTTCCCATCATGCCAAAAGGCAGTCTCTTTGATTGTAAAATTGTACAAAGTTCCGTCTTGTGACACTCCCCATGACTCGGCTAAATCACCGGATGGTAATCCTCGATCATCGAATTTAATTAACCCACTAAAAATTAACCTGTCAACATCGCGGTCAACACTATTGTATGTGTCTAACAAGGGATTCAACCGCTGAAAGCTTCCAATTAGGGCTTCTGAATAAACACCGCCTTGCAAGGGCTGGATATTTTCTTGAGAAACAACTTCTGGAGTCTCTGGTTGTTCACTTAACAGTAATATCCCAACAACAATGCCTGTCAGGAAAATAATTATTATTTGCCAACGATATTTTTTCATAGTAAGTAATTATAAACGAAAAGGCCGCCTTTACCAAAACAAGGCGTCCCTCCGTAACAATCAATATCCGATTATCGAATTATTCCGATAGCAGTTAACTTCCGATTTTTACAGCGAGAAGTGTAAGAATAAAAAAGGAAACACTCAGCCCAATAGTGATATAAAACATTGTCTTTTCAATTCCACGGCGCTTTGAAACTACACCACCACTATCACCGCCAGTCAATCCACCTAAGCCGATTCCCTTATTTTGCAACATGACGCTTGCAATTAATGCTACTGAAACAATAATTAAAGCAATATCTACATAATTCTCAAACATTATAACTACGACCTCCTATTTTAAAATCAACGGTTATTATACCTTTTTATAAAGAAGTTCGTCAACCTTTTTTGATTGGTTTTTTTCACCTATGCTAAATCCGAAGGAATAACCATATATTTTCCAGTTCATTTATACTTAGGTGATGAATAATAATGTTACCAGACTTCTGAAAAACAAAAATATTGATTTTGACTTAATTGAACTGGCTACTCATAATAAATTAAGCGCAGTTAATGTAGCTTCTTTGCTCCATGTGAAGCCTGAAATTGTTTATAAAACCATCGTTCTTAAAACCAAAGGACTTCCTGTTCTGGCACTTATTCAATCTGATTCTACAGTTGATACCAAGAAAGTCGCAGTTTTCTTGAACGAGAAAAAAGTAAAGGTTGCCAGTCACCATGATGCTGAATTACTCACAGGCCTCCAAACAGGTGGCATATCTGCTTTAGCTCTGCTGCATAAAAGCTTTCAAGTTTTGATTGACAATAACATTATTAATTTATCAGAATTCATCATTTCTGCTGGACAGAGAGGCTATCAATTACGAATTTCTCCAGCAGACTTCATCTCACTCACAAAAGCAAGAATCGCACCAATCAGTTTATAGTAAAATCATAATCAATTCATATCAGATTTCTAGAAGGAAAGAGAATTACAATGAATAGAAAACCCCTCCTTGCAGTAATTGGCGGTTCAGGCGTATATAATATGAGCCAATTAACTGATGTAGAGAACATCGATTTAGATACACCTTTTGGCAAGCCAAGTTCACCAATTATGATTGGTATGCTGAAAGGAAAACCAGTTGCTTTTCTAGCCCGTCATGGTCTTGGACATTTTTTACTACCCAGCGAGGTAAATTACAGAGCTAATATTTATGCGTTGAAATCTATTGGAATCAAGAAAATTATCAGTATCAGCGCCGTAGGTTCTCTTCGCGAAGATTATGCTCCAGGAAATATCATTGTCCCTGACCAATTATTTGATTTCACAAGACATCAACGCCCTATGTCCTTTTTTGGTAATGGGTTAGTCGGGCATGTCTCTGTGGCCGATCCTTTTTGTTCAGACCTTTCAAGAAAGATATATGATGCAACACAAAAAACTGGAGCCACCACCCATGTCTGTGGAACACTGATCACGATTGAAGGTCCTCGATTTTCTACAAAAGCGGAATCCAACGTCTTTCGAAGCTGGGGAATGGACCTTATTGGCATGACAGCATGCCCGGAAGCATTTCTGGCAAAAGAAGCGGGGTTATGCTATGCCACAATGGCTCATGTCACAGATTATGATGTATGGCATGAAACAGAAGAATCTGTTACTGTAGACATGGTCATTAATACTCTTAAGAAGAATGTGGCTTTTGCACAACAAGCCATCGTCAATTTAATAGAAACTCTGGATTATAACCACACCTGTGAAGGCACATTACAGGACTCAATCATGACATCTCCTGATGTCATCCCTACTGAAACGAAAAGAAAAATAGATATCATTGCAGGAAAATATCTGCCATAAGTATATTGTTGTTTAACTTCATCCTCCCATTTAAAAACGAATAAGGGAAATTTTCCTTTTCCGTTTTTGATTAATCTAATTATTCAGAACTTAATTGGGCCAGATACCATTTCATATAATTTGGTAAATTTTCTGACCAATATTCTTGTGTATGTCTCCCCTCATTCAGGTGCCATTCATGCGGAATCTGGAACTGGTTCAACTCTTCATTCAAAGCTGTCGCCGCATTCAGATAAGTATCATTGATACCAGTATCAATGTATATCGCAGGAATTTCTTCATCTGGTATCCTCTGGATTAATAAAATGGTTGAATTTAGCCCACCCGGATAACTATGCAGCCCAATTCCACCGAATTCTTCCCAATGATTCAAAGCAATTTTCAATGCCCAGGTGGCACCTCGTGAAATCCCGCCGATTGCCCTTTCTTCACGCATTGGAGAAATGTGATAATTTTCTTCTAAATATTTTAGTAAATCATTCACAATCATGTCATCGAAAGAAGAGTCAATGATCGGCAGCAGATAATCATTCTCCTCAGGCAGCACAACAATTATGCCTCCTTCCTGATTAGCAAAAGACTTGTCAAGATATTCTTTTAATCCCAGATCTAGCCATTGATCCGCAGTAAAGCTTTGCCCATGCAACAAGATGAGCAATGGATAATACCTGTCTTGATTTTCTGAATAGCAGGGCGGTAAATAAATATGAGTAATCATTTCTTTTGAATTATCGGAGACTGGGATTAATACCTGGTGAACACTGCCACATGAATTTTCACAATCCTCAACAACGTCAATTAACGTAGCAATTAAACCTTTCGTTTTTGTAGCCTGAACAACCTGTTTTGTTGCTGTTGCTACAACTTCTGTAGATATAACCTGTACTTGCGCAGTACTGGTTTCACTAGTCCCATCACCGTTTTTTATAGTTTCTTTTTCTGATCCGTCACCTTCCATTGATAAACAAGAAACGAAAAGTACAGTTAGACAGCAAATAATGACCAGAAGCATCCAGGGCAGATTAGTTCTTTTCATTTGAACCTAATTCCCTGTCAATTAATACAGCTCTAGCTGGTGCACCATCTGCACCGGATAATTTTATAGGCAAACAGATTAATTCATATAAACCAGGTTCAATTCCGGTCAGGTTTATTCCCTCCAATATTACAACCTCATTCTGTAAAAAAATTTGATGAGCTGGAAATATATCATCAATTGGTGCAATTGAAAGGTAATCAATCCCAACAAGATCAACCCCCCGAGAGACCAGGAATTCTGCGGCATCGCCAGATAAGGCAACATATTCGTTATTAAATAATCTCCCTTGATCTTTCCATAATTCTGAATTCTTAGTCTTAAACAATACACGTGGAATATCATTATTTCCATATAGATGGTGAAGCAATTCTGCCGTAATCATTTTTACATCATCAGGAATATTAATCACAAGTGCCAACCCTATCATCTTTTCGAGTTTCAGCTCATGAATAGCTTTACCACCTGGAATAAAATGCAAAGGTGCATCTATGTGGGTTCCGGTATGTGCGCCAATCTGAAGCAAGGTTACTTGTATTGACCCATCGACGTCGTGTGAGATTTTTAGAGGCTGATCTCCTGGCCAAACTGGCAAGTTCTTATCAACTGATACACTGATATCATAGATCATCTTATTTCACTTCCATCCACTCGCTATAAAAGCTTCTTCCAAAAAGGTGCGTCTTTCTGATGCTGTCATTGGTCGGGGCTGCGCAAAATCCTCAAGATAGGCAGTATAAACTGTCGTGTTGATGTACCTCCCATCATAGAAAATATGACGATCGATAAATTCTCTTTGCACCCCATTAGCAACGTACGCATCCATTTGATCAAAGAATAGATTCCCCAAACCATAATGAATAAACCGGCCTTCTTCAAACGCGAACGGATTCGGATAATGGGCCTGACTTCCACTCACGATAACAGCACCGGCCTTCGAAATTGGATTGAAATCCCGAATTTGCGGGCCAGTCTTCATCATTGAATAAAACTCATTGTGCTGCAATGTAACGATTGGAAGATAACCTTCATCCACCAACCTCCTCACTTCATCAATCAGCCACTGGTAGTCATCGCAATCAGCATTGCCAGAGCTTGTTGTGGTAGCAAAAGCCCCTGTTGGACCAACTGCATTACAGCCAATAAAGGCAAGCTTGTTTCCGTTAAGCTCAATGAGCAAGGGAGCCTTTGCCTCGTAAATATCTTTCCCACCGGCATAATATGCTATCCCGTTTTCATCATAGATTTGCATCGTCTGAAGAAAATCTCTCCTGCTCCAATCTTGAATATGATTCCCAGTTAATTCAACAATATCAATATCAAGGTACGTGAACAATTCGATGTATTGCGGATCGCTGCAAAACCGCATATCCGTTTGATAAGGATTCGGATAAGGGCAACTTTCTGCGAAAGCGACTTCATTGCTGACATGCGTTAAATCAGCATCTGTCATCCACTTATATATTTTTTCACCTGGATAAGTAAAGCTATTTATTTCCATTTTATTTGCAGTTGCTCTTACCAATGCGGTGACACCAGTCATTACAACTGAAGTAAATTTTTCTGGGTCTCGATTTTTTTCAGGGAGAAATATTGACCTCAATACATATTCCTCATCAAGAGAAGAAGCGAGACAGAAGTCCATATTTAAAGCATACTGCTCATTGTCAAAATCCTGGTCAGTTGGCGAAATCCCATCAACCGAAAGAACTTTCCATCGTGGATCCAGGTTTTCAAAAGGAATTATTGCAACACTTCCTTTTGTACCCCAGCTTGTTTCCAGTAAAACTTCGTCTTCCATAATTTGAACTATTTCGTTGCTAGGCTCTCCCCACAATGTTTTAAATAATTGATACTCTGTATTCTCCACCAGTATGGAGGAAAATCCATCTTCCGTTTCTCTGCCATCTTCCCAAAGGGATTGAAGCTCGCTAAAACTCACACCATCTTGCCATGTTGGGAAGGCGGCAACAAGGGCATATGTCCATTCTGCATTTTCGATACAATCCTCGTTTAGCAGTAAATAGGTATTAGCTGTCTCCAGATTCTTTGCAATTGTGATGTTATCTACCATTTCAAGCTGGTTTACGAAATTTTCAGGGATGTAATCTTCAAACCATAAACTTATTTCAACATCATTAAGCAACTGATCATCATTTGCACCATGCTCAATAACGGACTCTTCAATATTTTCCGTCAAACCAGTATCTTCCTGATTAGGTGGTGTTGTAGTAATCTTCATTGGCCGAGTTAATCCAAACTCAGAATCTAATTCATTAACTCCTGAATTACTCATAAAAGTGCACGAGGAGAAAATGAATAGAAGAAGGAATATTGTACACAATATGCTTCTAAGCATTCTTCGATTTACCATGAACATGCTCCGAAGACTTCATCTAAGAATGCTTTGCGTTCTTCAGTTGTCATCAATCTCGGCTTTGCATAATCTTCGAGAATGGCTGTATGAAGAACAGTATTGATATACTTTCCCTGATAAAAATAGTGTTCGTCTAAAAATTCTGGCCGATAATTGGGATACATCTGGTCAAAAAATAAATTTCCAAGGCCATAATGAATAAATGTATTGTCCTCAAAGGTCATTCCTTGAGGACAGTGAGCCTGGCTGCCGCTAACAATGACTGCCCCAGCATTAGCTGCCCGTTTAAAATCCAATCTCTGAGCAGACATCGGTTCAAACTGACATGCCTCGTAATGCTGAATTGTTACAATCACTTGATACCCGCTATTTCTGAGGGCATTAATTTGTTCACTCATATCGTCAAAATTGCATTCAGCTGCACCCGGGTTTTCCTCCCCAGCGAACACGCTCTCTGGTCCTGGCACATTACATCCTAAAAATGCAAATTTGTTGCCTTTAACTTCTACCAACAATGGCTGTTCGGCGTTTGCTAAATCATAACCACCGCCATAATATTGAAACCCCTTAGAAGCATAAAGGTCAAGTGTTTGAGTAAATGCTTCTTCTCCATAATCAAGTAAGTGATTTCCAGTCAATTCAATTATATCAACACCCATTTTTTCAAATAATTCAATATATGCCGGGTCTGAGCAAAATCTCCCTCCAGTTCTTGGAGGAATGGCTGAAGGACATTCAGAATAAAACGGAACTTCATTGCTGATATGTAATAAATCAACCTGACCAAAAAGTTCCCCTAAATCACTGGCTGGATAATAATATCCATTCTGTTCCATTTTCTCTGCTGTTTTTCTGACCAAAGCTGTAACCCCAGTTAACATAACGGATGTCAAGTCTTCTGGGTAAAAGTTTCCTGGTGGCAATTTTGACAATTTCTCTAGCATCAAAGAATCGATAGAATATTTCGCACCAATTTCATCTATTGGAATTTCAAAATAAATGACTAATGGATAATCTTTAAGCCGAAAATCGTGGTCCAATGGTGAAACCCCACCTAATTGAATCACTTTCCATTTGGGATTTAAGTTTTCAAAGGGCAAAATCGTGATGGAATCTCCTCTCTCCCAAGAAATGGCCTGCAAATCTGCCTCATCAACTACTATCACGTGCTCTCCAGATTCCCCCCATAAATACCGAAAAATCTCATAAGTAGCCTGATCCAAAATCAGGCTCTGAAATTTTGCTTCAGGAGCGGGTTTTGATACCCATAATTGAATTAACTGAGTGAATTGTATTGAGTCATTTGCCGTAGGAAATGGAGAAACCAATAAATACACCCATTGAAATGTCTTTAACTGATTCTCATCCTTATCAAATTGTTTCACTTGCTGAAGCTTGAAAGATCCTGATTCTGAAGAGGAAATGGTCAAATTTGCCTCTGCAAGTAAATTTTGCAGCAATACTGGATTCACTCCCTTCATAAATATAGAGTCAATAACAACCGAAGGAGTTGTTTCCACAGATTGGTCATCAGTTTCACTTTGTTCAAGCTCAGAGTCATTTTCTGTCTGGTCCGTCATTTCCATTGTGCTTGACATTTCTGGAACTTTCTCTTCATGAATTATTTTCTTATCTTCTTGTACCATAATTCGGCATGAAATAAGAACAAATACAATCACCAGACAAATCATCAATCGGAAGTAAGTTGAAACCATTTTCTTCATTGTTTGTATTTTATACCCGGAAGGATATTCTGTAAAACAAAAAAAGTACACCTCCTGCATAAGTTTGAATTTGAAATAAATCCCTTTATGATATTTGAACCCTTGAAGTTCACCATAATATCCAACATGGCTATGCGCTTTTTCGGAATAACTCACAGAAATTTATAATCGGAACTACCAATATTTGACACCAGTTTCCTTGATGGACCAACTACAATATGTCAACTCCTTAAGATAACAAACACACGATTCATTTATCAATAAATCGTGTGTGCTTTCTCTACATATTTGATTTTAGGAATTATACTTCTTGATTTTCTTCAAGAAAATGTATCGCTTCAATCGCTGCCGCAGCTCCCATTCCGGTAGAGGTAACTACCTGGCGATACCGATGATCTGCAACTTCTCCACCTGCAAACACCCCCGGAATGCTGGTTCGCATATAGCGATCCACTTCGATATATTTATTTTCGTCCAACTTTAATTGATCATTGAAAATTTCGACATTGGGGGTATGTCCGATGAAAATAAATACACCGTTTGTTTCGAAAATGGTTTCCTCACCAGAAACCCGATTCCGCAATCGGACAGCTGTCACTTCATTCTCGCCTACAATTTCTTCTACTACGCTGCTCCAAATAAAGTTGATTTTTTTATTATTCATTACGCGATTTTGAAGTAATTTTCCTGCTCGTAATTGATCTCGACGATGAACAACTGTAACTGATGTTGCGAATCGAGTTAAGAACATAGCCTCCTCAAGAGCACTGTCGCCGCCGCCGACGACAACCACCTTTTTTCCTTTGAAAAACCATCCATCACAGGTACCACAATAGGATACCCCCTTACCGGTAAATTCTTTTTCTCCTGGAACGTTCAGGTGATTTGGGTTTGCTCCTGTTGAAATCACAACAGCTTTAGCGATATATTCCTTATCATATGTACATAATCGGAAAGGATAACCTGAAAAGTCCACACTCGTAATTGAATCATAAACAATATTTGTTCCAAATTTTTCAGCCTGTTTTAGAAGCAAATCCCCCAACTCTACCCCATTAATCCCCTCGGGAAATCCAGGATAATTCTCGATCATATCGGTTGTCGCCGCCTGACCACCTAATGCCATTCCGGTCAATAACGTTGGTGCGAGTTCAGCACGAGCAGCATAAATTGCAGCTGCGAAACCTGAAGGACCGCCGCCTAAAATTAATAGTTGTGTTTCAATTTTTTCTCGTTCACCTTCAGAACAATATTCTTTGTTTTCCATTAATAAAAAACCTCCAAAATAAAACTTACTCTCCTATAAATTCAAAATAACAATCATTGCTGTCTTTCATCATCGTGAAGATTTGGAGTAACTCATCATTGTTGAGGTCGCTTTCGTAGCGACCAGATAACGATGATAAGAGTTGATTAACAAACTCGATTTCACTAGTTTCAAGTATCCTACATAAATCTTCATCTTTTATTAACATGCTTCTGTTTTGGAGGTTTTCATACAAATTATTAATAATCCCAATGCCACCCTTATCTACAATCAAAAAATGTTCAATCTCAATACCGGCAACCATCTCAGCACTGTTGGTCAATTTTTTAATATCCAGTCTGTTATCAGAAACATATCCCGCTGCAGAAGCCGGAATCTTTTCAATAATCAACGTAGTATTGGGAACCGTGGTAATAAAACCCAACAATACTGTTTCGATATTAGCAGGATATTGAATATCATCAACTACAACAATTAAGAGTTCAAATTTGTCAAATGTTTGAACCGGTGTCGGGGTTGATATAGAAATTATTGGAATTAGAAGATCACTTAAAGTAATAACGGCTATTGTTCCCGCGATAAGGAATACAATAGCTATGATAATAATTACCACGCTTACTAGTTTTTTACTCATCCCCCTTTATTGTATCAAATCTAACGCGAAGTAGTTATCTTTATAACCTTCCCTTTTTTGTCCACAACTGCACGGACAATTCTCTTCATTGTCTTCCCTGATCCTAATTGCACCTCGCCTTTATAAGTAAGCAAGTATTGTCCATCAGGTCGTGCCTGGGTTTTTGGACGACACCCTTTTACTTCTGGAAATTTGCGATAGACGGTTTCGCAAACTTTATCTATCTTTGATTTCTCAAGTGCCACGTATGAGTCCTTTCTTTCCTTACATTTACAACACATCTTCATCAGGTATCGTTACTAGCCAATTTTTCTTCGTAGAAAAGCAGGAATATCGAGGTCGTTTTTTGATGCGTTTGTAAACGTTGTCTTTGGTAATCCAAACCTTTGCTTTGTTGGAATGCGTGTCTCTATGTGGTTTTCCCTTTGAAATTCTTTCCTGGTCGGCAAAGAGGCTGATTCAAAAATATATTTATTTTCCACAGTCTCAACATCTCTTACAGGGATAGGCTCACCTCCAATCCCAGTAATCACTAATATCACTTCCACACGATCTTCCATCGTTGGAGAGTTGACCACGCCAGGAATAACCTCGGTTTCTAATGGAGTATTATCATGCAAATAAGTTAATGCCTCTGCTACTTCCAAAAAACTTAAGTTGTCACCACCTGTGAAGTTAGCAATCACACTTGTTGCTTGATTCAAAGAAATATCGTCCAATAATGGGTGATGTAATGCGTGTCGTACAGCTTCTACTGTCTTGTTTTCACCTTTTGCCTGACCGATTGCCAGTAATGATCCGCCACCTGTTTTGAATTGATTTAGCAGGTGCATATAACTGACATTAATGACACCGGGCTTTGTAATCAATTCTGTGATGCCCTGGATTCCTTGCCGTAATAAATCATCTGCTAATCGAAAAGCAATATCCAATGGCAAATTTACAGAAGCCGTTTTTAGAAGTTTATCATTTGGTACTGTAATCAAAGTATCACAATAAGGTTTAAGCTTTTCAAGACCCCACTGTGCATTTTTTGCTCTGCGTTTCATTTCAAACGTAAATGGAGTAGTTACAATTGCTACTGTTATTGCACCCATTTCCTTTGCGATTCTTGCTGCGACACCAATTGCCCCGGTTCCTGTTCCTCCACCCATTCCTGCGGTAAGAAATACCATATCGGCATCTTTTATTGCATGTCGAATTTCAGCAAAGCTTTCTTCAGCAGCAGCTTCGCCAATTTGTGGATTCCCGCCTGCCCCTAAGCCGCGGGTCAAACTCGGTCCCAATTGCACTCGTTTTGGAGCTCTAGAGGTTTTCAATACCTGAAGATCTGTATTTGCTGCAATAAAATCTACCCCTGTTATTCCTAGTTCTATCATACGATTTATAGCGTTAGAACCACCACCACCTAAACCGATAACCTTAAGCCTTGGTAAATCGATCCTATCATTATCTTTTTCGACAACATTTGCGGCTATTCTTTTCTGCATTAGATTTACCTCACTGACAATTGTGATGCTATTTCTTTATCATCCCCAGTAATACGAATAACTTCGCATTGGTAATCCTTCAACATGGTCTCGATATCACAACCAATTACACCTGTATCGCCAACCAGGATAACCAATTTTGCATATTTAGCTTCTTCTGGGGAAAATCCTATAGTTGCCTTGTGTTTGTGTACATAAGGTTTGATGATTTCAAGATGCCAGTCAGAAACACCCCATTCATACACGGGGAGTAAAAGATACTGTTCAATTACTTTATCCACAAATATGCTGTGATTAATACTTGCTTGTGAACCTCCACCATTATTCTTCTCCCCCTTTAAGGATCTCCCCCCCATTATTTCCTGAAAGCCTGAAATGAGAGAAGAGTTTGGTTGACCATTGGTGTAAAAACCAGATTTTTCTTTCGACAAGGAATTAAGTCTAGAAAATTCTCCAGCAACAATCCACTCATTGTAGGAAAATGGATTCGGTTCATCAACTAAATAGTTACAAATCTCCAGCACTCTCTCATCAAATGAATCGACTTTTTCTTTCTTGCTTTCCTGTGTAAAGGGAGATTCTTCTCCAAGACCAAATAAAAATATCGGCAAATTCTTCCCCAATACTTCTCGTGCGATCTCCAGATACCATTCATAGGTATGAAATCCAATTTGGTCTTCAGAACCACTAGGAGTCAAGTATGGCCTTGTTTCAGTCCAGATATCATGCCCCCCCTCGCCCCACGCCAAAGGATGGTCAAAACTCCAACCACCGGCAGACAGAATAACCTTGCGAACCACATCCTTGTGATTATTATCAATGAATTGCTCAAGTAAATAATGAAGAAATGCCGTATCCCAAAAATCGCCGCCAGGAACGAGAACGGGGATCATAGGAGAAAGACCTTTTGATATAGCCAGTTCTGAAAAATAGAGAAACCCATTATAAAATTCTTTAATGATATTTTTGCGAACCCAGGCATTCCCCCAATATGTCTTCATATTAGGATTCCCGGACACTTGCACTGCTTTGACACCCCATGCTCCATACTGGTGCAATAGCAACTCAATATTCTGGTCGTCCTTGATATTACTAATATGGGCTTGAATTTCTACAATCGTCTGAATACCATTTTCATGAATTCCTTTCAGAAAAGGCTCGGGGATACTCCGACTGATTTCAGAAGTTAACACCAACCACTGGCAACCTAATTCTTTGAGAATTGGTACCCATTGTTTTAGATCTGCAGCTCGATAATGCTCAGTATCTTGAAAATAGTGAAAACCAATTGGAGAAATAGTGTGTGGTTTTTTTTGACTTTGCATTATATCATCGCTCCTGGCAGATATTTAATGTATATCTTGAGTGCAATTCTCATGCCATTATTATTCTGATAGAACTTTATGCAATTAATGGTATCTACCAGGCCTGATTTCATCGGATGATTAAAAGCAGGTTTTTAACAATAATTAATAACAGCAAAATTCTGCTATAATTTTTGCATGATTTTTGTTACTGGAGCAACAGGGTTCGCTGGGCGTCATCTAATAGCCTCATTAAGTAAATGGCGTAAAGATATTAGAGTTCTCATCCCTCCAAATCAAAAAACAAACACTTTGCCTCAAGGCATACCGGTGGAAATTGCCATCAGCAATCTTGATGATGAAACGAACCTTCGAGCAGCTTTAAAAGATGTTGATACCATCTTTCACTTAGCCTCCGACGAACATGCTGGAGGAAATGCAAATCTTCAAAAAGTTGATATAGAAGGCACCATAGCAATTACAAAAGCTGCAACTGAATTAGACATATCTAGATTGATATTCCTCAGCCAGCTTGGCGCAGAGCCATCTTCAGCATACCCCTTATTAAAAGCAAAAGGAGTTGCTGAACAGATAATTATTAATTCGAAAATTCCATACACAATTTTCAAGACAGGTCCAATCTATGGGACAGGAGATCATTTCATTAACCGTGTTGCCGCATATCTGGCTTCTCTTCCATTCATATCCCTTCTGCCCGATAAAGGTGAAACCCTTCTCCAACCAGTTTGGATTAATGATATTGTTACTGCCATGATTTGGTCGACAGAAAACCCTCAATTTGTTAATCGGACATTTTCAATTGGCGGCCCTGAAATCATCTCAATAAATAAAATCTTTGAAATGATTATGGAACAAAGAAATAAGAAGCGTATTCGCCTGCACTTTCCCTCAACTTCACTACGACTCTTCCTGCTTTTCTGGGAACAACTGAATCACCGCTTACCGATTTCGTCCTTTGATATTGATAATTTAGCAACGAATCGAACAACTTCACTTGACACGCTCACTAAATATTTTGGAATTCAGCCAAAAAGATTCCAGAGATACCTACCAACCCATCGTTTTACTGCGCCAGGAAAAGAATATTAAATGATACAGAATCTTGCTTTTTGCATTCACGGACATTTTTACCAGCCTCCCCGAGAAGATCCAAAAACTGGCGAAATTCCGATTGAACCCGGTGCGTTCCCTTTCCAAAATTGGAATGAGCGTATCAATAATCATTGTTATCAACCCAACTCTAAACTGGGTAATTTTGAATATATCAGCTTTAATATTGGACCAACGCTGTGTGACTGGCTTGTACAGAATGACCCTGGAACCATGGCTAGAATCGTTGAACAAGATCGTACGAATATAAAAAATTATGGCGTTGGCAGCGCAATGGCACAACCCTACAATCACACCATATTGCCACTCGCCAAACGAGAGGATAAGGTTACTCAAGTCCAATGGGGAATTGAGGACTTTATTTATTACTTTGGACATAAACCTCAAGGAATGTGGCTCCCAGAAACAGCTGTTGACCTTGAAACTTTAGAAGTACTTACAGAAAATGAAATTAATTTTACGATTTTGGCTCCTTGGCAGGCAGACACCCGTGAACTAAATCAACGCAAACCCTACAGGGTTGAATTGGAAAACCAAAAAGAAATCTCCGTCTTCTTTTATGATTCGGAAATCAGCTCAAATGTAAGTTTTTCTCCAAACCTCACAGTTGACGCGGATCAATTCATCCCAAATACGATCAAACCTCGATTTCTTTCAAACAGCAAAGAACCTCAAATTGTGATAGTTGCGTCTGATGGCGAGTTATATGGTCACCATCAGATCTATCGAGATAAATTCCTTTCTCGTCTGATCCATAATGCTCATTATGATTCTAGAATTAAAATTACCTATCCATCATTATGGTTAAAAGAAAACCCCGCTGTTGAAACGATAAATATTGTTGAAAACAGCTCATGGAGCTGTCACCACGGTGTTGCTCGCTGGTCAGACTCTTGTGGATGCACTCCCCATCCAGAATGGAAAAAACCATTACGTAACGCAATGAATCAAATGGGTGATAAACTAGATAGAATTTTTCTAGAGGTTTTTTCTAAATACACCAGACATGCAATGAAAATTCGAAATATGTATATTCACATCATCCATAATACGATCTCTATTCAAGATCTTTTTTCAACCTTTATCGCAAAAAACTTAACTACATCAGAAACAGAGCAACTCACACTTCTGCTCGAAGCCCAGTTTGAACGCCAACGTATGTTTACATCTTGCGGATGGTTTTTCGATGATTTTGACCGAATTGAACCTCAAAATAATCTGGCCTATGCTGCGCATGCCTGTTGGCTCACATACAAATCAACCGGTATTGACCTTGTCCCAGATGCGATACCTTTACTGGAAAATGTTCAAAGTTGGCGATCAGGTTTAAAAGCATCAACTGTATTCACCCATCGAATCCAGCAGGAGCTTATTAATACCCAATAAATTTCACACGCATATTACTGTGTTGAAATCTTCTTGAGTAATTGATTTACTTTATACTCGGATCCAATTCTCGCCTCATTTAGTTTTTGATAAATTTCAAAAGCACCCAATGTATTTTCTAAAAGTTTTGTATTGCGGTTCTGACTATTCGAAAAACCTTCAATCGCTGCAACAGCAACAATCCACCATTCAAAAGCTTCAAATCTCTCAGCATTGAACCACAATTCGTTGTCAGATTTATTTACCCCTAAATAGCGGCGAATCTCCTCATCCATAAACCATAATTCAGCAATACTCTTCACTGAAAATTTTTCATACTTCCCATACCAGCCCTGCAAAATCAATAAAACCCGCAAGGTGGCAAGCATTTCCTCCGATTTCTCATAGGAATAACCCAGGTCGGAAAAAGTTTTTTTGAGAATATCGGACAACTGCCATTCATCAAACCAGATTCGCGAATTAATCTCAAAATCGATTGCCTTTTTTGACATACCCAAATACTGCAGAATAGCCCAAAGAAGCAATACCAAATTCCTGGATTTATCTTCTTCAAGCCCATTCTGAAAAAACTCATAGGCTTTCTTAAATGATCCCATGCCAGGAACATCTTCACTTGTTCGAACTGACAATTCAATAACAGCTTGAAAACTTGATAGTGTATTATTAATTATCATTTCTCGGTTCTTAATGCTTCCAAGGTATGCTTGAATCCCATCTACTAACCCCTTGATCTTCTGATTTGTTTCTTTGTACAAATTGAGCAGCTGTTCAGAATCGACCTCTTTTTGTTGGCAGAATGAAATAACATAAGATAAAAACCCAGGGTTGGCGATATCCCGGAAAGGAACTTTTATAGGTTGCAGGATCAGATCATCAACAGCATTATGGATGTTCGAAACACCAAAGCCATTGAGCGTATCACATAAAGCCCCATAATTACTTTCAGTATCATCCCATACTTCATAAAAATCTATAAACGAATGACATTGATAGGCATTAAGTCGAAAAAACAAACCATCATTAGCAATATCATTTGTTCGATGAATAAATTGCAAACCACTGACAATATCTTTATAAATTAAGAATTTATTTTCTTCAGGGGCAATTCCAAACCCTTCAAGGATTGTGCAATATTTTAACTCCTCTGTCTTCTCGCCAGGGGCCTTGTCAGTATAACCAACTGAGTACTTTACCCGGCCTTCAGTTTCAGCGTAACGATTATGGTAAATAATCAAAGTTCTTTGATTTCCAGAGCGGTTTGAATAAGCAAATACATCATTATTGACCGACCCATCTCCAAGGGTGAAATCATACAAACGAAAGTTTTCTACATTAGAAAATATTTCCCTGCGATGGAGCAGCGGAAATATCTGTTTCTGATGACGCTCATAAAGGGACAGATCAGGCGTTTCATCCCAATAAGCCTTCATATATTCCATGCCATACTTTTCAGTGAATCCTTCAATTTGTCCATGGCCAAACATTGGCAAGCCTGGAAACGTGGTCATTAAGGTACAGATTCCAAAATACTTATCGCTTTTTCCAAATTGGTCAACTGCCGTCCGTTCATCTGGATTATTCATAAAATTCACATAACGCTGTAAAATCTGTGGTTCGTAAGCAAGGGTTTCCTTGATTAATGATCGATATTTGGCGTTCTCTTCATCGCGTAAAATATTCATAAAAGCACTATTATACACACGGTGCATTCCCAATGACCGCACAAAATACCCCTCCATCAACCAGAAAGCCTCTGCCAGTAATAATGTATCAGGGGCTTCTTTTTCAATACGTTCGACGACTTCGCGCCAGAATTCTTCGGGCATTGCTTGATCAAATTCTTCTTTTGTCATCCCATGTTGTGCACGCGATGGAATATCTCCACCAGTACCGGGTTCTGGATACCACAATCGTTGATAATGTTTCTTTGTTAATGTCATTGCCGCATCAAACCGGATAATCGGGAATTTTTTCGCAACACCCACAATGGTCTGGATCACTGCCTCACGCACATCAGGGTTTAAATAATTTAATTGAGCAGTATCGTTCCATGGCATACTCGTGCCGTCGTTTCCATGATAGATATATCGTTCCTGACCAGTCCATGTGTCCCTATGCTTAAAAACAACGGCTGCATCTGTTCTTTCATAATAATGATCTTCTATATAGATTCCAACACGGGAATCATCAGAAAGATCAGCACTATTGAACTGATACGAGGGGAAGGGTGAATAATCCAATTGGACAAACCACTCTGGATGTTTCACAACCCACGGAGAATCAATCCCCATATGGTTCGGTACCATATCACTTCCCAACCGTATACCCCGCTGCTCAGCTCGGTCTCGTAGATTTTCATAAGCCGCTGAACCACCTAGTCCGCCGGCGATCTCGTAAGAATATAATGAATAAGCAGAGGCAAGTGCTTCGGGATTTCCACACATCTGTTTGATTTTTTTTGATGCCCTGCTTCTCTCCCACATCCCAATTAACCAGAGACCAGTAATACCATTCATTCGGAGCTTGTCAAGCTCCCCATTTGGAATTTGATCAAGCGTTGCAATCTTATACCCATATACTTTCGAAAGTTGGTCCAACCACACATAAACGTTTTTAGCAATCAAAACTAATTTAGACATCCATTCTCGATCAGTTGCAAATTTTATGGTATCTTCCGCCCCAGTTCTGAGTTCAGCTGAATAATCAGGAATTTTAATTTCTCCCGGTCCAAGGAACCTTTGCTTTTCTTCTTCACGAATATAATCCATTGATCTCATTATCCGAGAAATTATCCCTCGGATAAGCTCGCCCCAATTTTCTTGAACAAACGCGAGTTGATCCTGCAAAGAATCAGGATAGAGTTTGGATGGTTCTGATAAAAATTCAATGAGATTTAATTTTTTTTCACCAAATCCTGGCTGCTCCTCAAAAAACAGGTGCATCGTTCCTACAGCAGAATGGAATATAGTGTTTTCAGCCAAAGAAGAATCATCAAACAACTCGGAATAGGGTTGAAATGCAGGATTATTGTTTTCCAACCATAAAACAATCATTTCTTCTAAACTATTCACCCGATTTGATTGTCCGTCACTAACTTGATCCAGATAGGCAGTAATATCTATTTGATTTTTAAAAACTGCAAGTGATGGAAATTCCTGATTAAAGTAATTCAAAAGATTATCAACAGAAGATGGCTGATACGTCTCTATCAGGTTCTTCAATGCTTTGCTAATTGCGTCAGGTACGATTTTTTCTTGATATTCCCGAATAACAAGATGATATATTTCATCCAATAACCCCATTGCATAGATATCACTGGCCCGCACGAAAGTATTATCATTCCCAACCAGCTGGTCGGAATTTTGATTCATCTTATTAGCAAATATCTGTGCTGCGTGATAGTCATGAAATATTGCGTCACCACGAAGAGAGAAAATAGCTTCGTCGAAACTGTATAGCTCACGTGAAACACGAGAAATATGAAACTCCATCAGAATTCACTCCTAGATTATGTTAGGCGACTTGAAATGCGGGTGAGGGTTATCTCATTGCAGCTAATACCTGTTAATTTCCATTATACAGCACTTCAGGAGTGACAATCAACGCATTCATATTTTCTTCATCCACTACCGCGCCAAGTGCTGATGGTTCCATTTCCCGAATTGAGTTAATTACTTTTTCCACTCGTTTATTGCTCCAGGAAAAAATTTTACCAATACCCTTTTGTGTTGCTCCTCCAACGGATCGGAGATAGGCCATAACTAATTTTCTTTCAGCCTCTGAAACTTTTATTCTTCTTGATTGCATTTCTATATCAGAAAAATGCCTTGGTAAAATCTCATAAATAAAAGAATATTTCCATCTCCCAGCTTCTGCAATTCCCACTGGCAATATTTTCATCTCGATTTGCAGATTGTCTATTCCCTTAGAAAAGCGATACTGATTATTTATTCCTGATATACCAGCTTTTTTTCGCAGCTCAATCGTATTTAACGGCCCTTCTTCAAGCAAAATTTCATACAAAATCTTTGCTTCATTAATCAAAGTTCCATTTTTATATTGCAATAAATAATCATTCTCATAATCGCCATAATTTGGCGACAATGCATAAAAATACGGCAAAAATGAAAGTGAAACATGCGTCATTCGTCTTCGAATTAGACGGCCATAATACCAGACTTTCTGGCCTAAGGCATCGTCTTTCCAACCCCACGTAATGTGACCTGGGTCATCATGCTCATTAGGCACTGGCCGATCTCCTGCTGTAGCCGCCCATAAAGAAGGTAGAATAATTTCTTTTGATGGATGAAATAAAACAAAAGAACGCTCATTAACAAAGTCAATTGCGTCCTTCAGAGTCTTTAATTGATTTTCAACATTAAACCGGAAAGTTTTTTCTCGATACGCTTTAATTTTTTCCTGGATCGTGTACTTCAATTCTTACTTCATCCTTTTCAGGATATGAGTATAGATGTTTGACCCGCTACCACCAATATTTTGTGCCATTCCAATCCTTGCGCCAGGCACCTGATTCAGGCCTGCTGTTCCACGAAGCTGTTGAACAACCTCAACAAGTTGATACATCCCGGTTGCTCCCACAGGATGCCCCCTTGCTTTCAATCCACCCATTGTCGCAATAGGAATTCGTCCATGAATCCCAATCTCCTCTTCCTTCGCCAGCGTTGGAGCCTTACCCCTTTCAACAAATCCAGATGCTTCTAAAGATAATGCCGCCATAATACTAAAAGCATCATGAAGTTCAAAGACATCTATTTCACCAGGAGAAAGACCTGCTTGTTGGTAAGCTTTTTTTGAAGAACTTTCTGCACCCTGCAACCATAAGGGATCAAACCTATCATGAACCGCAATAGAATCAGTTGCCGTAGCTGAAGCGATCACAGAGATTAATGTACTGTGGGGAAAATACTGCTTTGCTGTCTCTGCTGGGAGGAGAATCAATGCAGCAGCTCCATCTCCAACCGGTGATGCATCCATCAGGTTAATTGGTGGAGCCACCATCGACGATTTCATATATATCTCTTTCGATATCGCTTTTCGAAAACGTGCATTCGGATTATTAACCCCGTTTTTGTGGGCATTAATTGAAAATCCTGCAAAATCCTCTTTTTTCCATCCATACTCTTCCATGTACCGCTTCATAATCAAAGCATTAAGACCCACAAAAGAAACCCCCTGCTCCATTTCCCAATCAGCATCAGCCGCTGTTGCCAATTCAGAAGATATTTCACTGGCCGGGGAATCTGTCATTTTTTCCACGGCCACCACCAATGCGCTGTCTAGCTCTCCAGAGGACACTGCCATCAATCCAGCCCGAAAAGCGGCTGCTCCAGAACTACACGCGGCCTCAACTCGAAATGCTTCAGCCATCGGCATCCCAATCCAATCTGCAATATAAGCGCCTAATTGTTGTTGGTGATTTGCTGTTCCTGACATCATATTTCCAACAATCAAGCCATCAATTTGATCCACCTGGATTTCTTCTAAAGCACTCAAGGCTGCATTCCCTGCGAGCTCTCTTAGTGAAAGGTCCCAATGCTCCCCAACTGGTTCAATTCCCAGGCCAACTATTGCAACTTCTCTCATCTGATTTTTCCTTCTAGTTAATCAATTAATATTTAACAATTATAATGAGAGTTTCTCTCAAGAGCTATCAAAGATGCTCTATTTGGATAGAGCCTGATTTATTTGATGACTTGCACAGGAAAATATCCTAGAAAATAATTCCCGTCCAGGTCTTCAATTGCAATGCCGACAACAAAATCACCACTATACTCTGTGTTTTTCGTCCAACTCAGTCCCTTTTCCCCGAAAATTAAGGTCTCTCCTTCAATGTCAATAAATTCACCAGGGCCAAATGAAAAGAACCCTTCCTGGTTTAACGTTTCTTTCATAGAATTCCACCAGAGCTCTTGCAGCACTTTTGGAATCTGATTATCAGGCAGTTGAATCAGCATTTCTTCAGAGGAATCCTCATCCCAGAAAAATACTTTATTTAATATAGTAAAGGTGTCTCCAGCTTTTGGGTTCACACGATAAGGAGTTGCTCTCTCTGATCCAACTGGACCAAAAGTTAATAAATCAACCATCTCACCTTTTCCATTAAAACGGAGATAAGCATCATACTTTGTTTCACCATTTAATCGCTGATAGTAACCTGATAAATGGTAAATCGTATCCTCTTCCGATGAACCATATTGTTCAGGAATCAAGAGTCCAATAACCGATTGATTCTCATCATGGATTTCGTAAATATATGGTTCCCATTCAATATTGATGGGAATCTCCTCATCATCCCAGGAAGGAGCCGCCACACCATCGACAAAATGTTCCTTGTCGGCACTTACATAGTTTAGCGTTACAGCAAAAACCTTATCTCCGATAATTAAGCCTGAATACTGGTAGATATAACCTACATTATCACCCAATACGTCCAGGGCTATTTCCAAACTTCCACCATTACTCAAAGAAAGTTGGTTTAGGTCAGACAAATTTAATTCTGATGAAGATAAATCAATTAATCCCAAACCAACATCTCCTGCACCAGGAGCAATAATTGTACTTAATATTGTCTCAACTTCATATGTGCTGCTTAATTCAAATACAGCGGTGCTGACTTCCTCAACAACCCCAGCAACCTGTGTTTCCACCGCAATTTCTGTTTCTTCCCCTGGTACAGGAGTTTTCCTTTGTCGATTATTAAAGCTAATCCTAAAAACTAACATACCAAATACAATGGAAAATCCAATCAGAAAAAGACCTATCGCAATTGAGCGATAAACTCCAAACCTCTTGACTGATTTGAGAATATTTGAAAATATATTCTCGGGTTGTGCCGCAGATTGAGTATTCAGCGTAAAGGTAAAATCATACTCGCCTGCCTTAAAAGTACTTCCAACAGGTAAAGTGATTGGTGTATCAGCATCTATTTCAACATTATCAATCATTGTGAATCCATCAGCACTCGACAAATCCTTCAAAAATACGCCAGTTGGATTTTCACGAATTTCAAAATGAATTTCACTTAACTCACCATCAACGATTTGCAAATCCGTGTCAGATCCTGATCCTACTAGAATCTCATCGGAAAATGGAATGCTGCGCCATTCTGTTTCATTCTTCAATTTATATTGTAATAAGAATTCAAAGTGATCTGTCATGGCATACTCCTTCCAAGATAATGAAAATCAAGAAATTCATCCCATAATGAATTCTCAACAAATCGTCCTGCGTGCTGTCGATATGCAAAACCATAACTATCGTCCATCGTTATTTCAAAGAAATCTGAATCAGGAAAATAGAAAGTAATTCCATTTGAGCCACTCATGTTCCCCCCATGTTTCTCTGTAATAACTGCTTCCTGGATTGCGTTTTTCAATTGTTCTGCGCTCACACAAACATTATTATCCCCACTGTAAGTACAGGCCATCTCGCTGAAATTTACCAGATCAAGAAATGAAGGTTCATAATCCTCGAATAACAGGTAAGACCGGCTATAGGTCCTTGCTTCTGCGACAATTGAGGGATCAATCCATTGCAAATTCAAAATAAATTGATTGAAAGCCTCATTGATTGCAAACATGCCAGATAAATCCATTGCTGATAAAGTTGAATAATCCATAATAGATTCTGGATCTTGTCCGTAATATTGATAGTAAAGATCATCTACCACGAAGGTATCTACAATGACTTGAGACAGTTCCGCTGGTGTCATATCCGCCGATTGGGTAAGCGCATTTAAAAACCCCGCATACGCCCAGCCTGTTGCACTTTCAGTCTCTTCAGATGCAATTACAAAATCTGCATATGGAGCAAGAATGGAATAAACTTCCAATTGCGCCATCAAACAGGCATCAAAACCAATTATATCAATTTTGTCAATGGAAGAATTTGATGTAATATAGCCCAATGCTGATTCCAAAGCGGGCAAGAATATTCCATCGTCATTTTCATTATCCCCATCAGTGTACCCCCCAAACCAACCACCCCCATGATCAGACAAGACCAATATCACATGCTCAGCGGGATATTCATTCAGTCCCCAGAGAACAAAGTCAATAAGGGTTTGAACATCGCCACTATCAACCTCTCCTAAGTCCTCAACATAATTGGTTCCAAGAATGTCCAAATTGCTGTCGATATCCAAAATATACCTTCGTGCTTGAGACCAATCACCATCCCCTGTATAAGCACCAGAATATCGATCCAATTGAGTAAGGATTTTTACTTTATCACTTGAGCCGATATATTCAGCTGAATTAACATCAAAAACTATATCCTCTTCAAGTGATTCATCATCCGCATCCTGGTAGAGTAATACCAACCATTCCACCTTTGGACTTTCTATCACTATAACTTCTGGTTCTGCTGGAGCCGGGGTTTCGGTGGGATTAGCCGTTGTTTCTGTTGATCCTGGAGTCTCTATTTCAGTAGTCCCAGTTTCAGTTTGAGTCATATCCGCTTCAACATTAGCAACAATAGTAGGAGCCGTTTGATTATCCTCTAAAATAAGTAAAACCCCGAAAACTGTCACGCAAACACAGATCATTATGAGTGCACTCACACCGATTAAAATAGACCAGACGGGAACCCTCTTTTTTTGATGTTGCTGTTTTTGAACATCAATTTCGGCAACACGTTCAGCAGTTTGGTACTGTTTTATCTCCGATTGATATTGTTCCTGTTTCTTTACTTCAGATAGAGTCATCGATACCCGGCCAATAGAAAAATACTGCCCAGGTAAAAACTCATTTACACTGTTAGCTTGAAGCCTGTTTTGTTCCAAATACGTTCCGTTATGAGAACCCAAATCCCTGATATAAAACTTCCCACCCCGGACAAATATCTGGCAATGCTCTCTTGAAACATGTCCCTCATCTAAAGTAAGATCGCAATTTTCATCTCGCCCTATAGTTAGCATTTCTGAAAATAATTGCTTCTGCCAATTTCCGCTCCCAATTCGATACCAGATTAAGTATGGCAATTCTTTATTGTCTTCAAACACAACCTTAAACACCGCAGTTCCAATTCGAAATGTGGAGCCACTCCTTAGCACAATTTTTTCACTCGCTTGTAGTTTTTTCCCCTCATAAAAAGTTCCATTGGCTGAGTTGAGGTCAATTAGCAGTAGGTTTTGACCATCATCAACGACTCTGGCATGTTGCCGTGAAACTTTTTCCTGACCGATAACAAGATCACACTCATCACTACGTCCAATTACCAAATCCTTTGTCACCCTTACTTCTGTCCATGGAGCACCGGGGTTTGCTTGATACTTCAGGGTAACATTCATTAAACTTACTCCTATTTTTGGGACGCTTCAACCTGATTGCTTACGATAAATTTGAATCAGGTCAATTATAACGAATTTAACTGGATTTATGAATTACCAAAGCCATTGATATATCAAAAAGAGATTCCCCATTTATTATTCAGGGAAACTCTTTTATTTTTTCATCACAAATATAATCTAGTGCTAATCAACCTTGAAGAAACGTTCCTTTTTCGCCCCACAAACAGGACATTTATCTGGAGCACTTCCAACATGTGTATGACCGCATACACTACATACATAGTAATCAACAGGATTTTCCTGTTTCTTCTCCAGATTCTCCCGCATATCCTGATATAAACTTTCATGCGTTTTTTCTACTGCTAAAGCCCATGTAAAGCTTCGAATCGCTTTCCTATTCTCGTTTTCCTCTAAGGCATTCTTTATAAATTCAGGATACATTTCTGTATTCTCATAATGTTCGCCATTGACAGCATCCAGAAGATTTTCCATCGTAGACTTAACCATTCCCATTGCACGGAAATGATTATGCGCATGTATCGTCTCAGCTGCTGCTGCCGCGCGGAACAATTTCGCTGCCTGGGGATAGCCTTCTTTATCAGCCTGCACAGCGTATGCCAGATATTTTCTATTCGCTTGAGATTCACCAGCAAAGCCAGCCATCAAATCATCATTCGTTTTAGACATTATTTATTCCTCCATTATTCCTATTCCTGGATCATTTCTAACCCCAGTATACCAGAGAACAGTTTTTATATTTATTAGGTGTAACAGGAAACGATCATCATTAAAAGAATATTAATTTCCATAATAAAAATGAATATTAATAACCTGAAAATAAATCAAATCAAATTTATCAGTATAATAAGAGGGTCTTCATTTATTGTCTATCTAGGAGGCGCCATGCCAAAAACAATCGTGGAATGTATTCCAAATTTTTCCGAAGCACGACATCCTGAAGTTATTCAGGAAATCCGTGAAGCGATTCTAAATATCTCTGGTGTAATCATCATTGATCAGCATTCAGATCAAGACCATAACCGCACTGTTATTACAATGATTGGCCCTCCTGAAGCAATCGGGAAAGCAGCTTTTGAAGCCATTAAAAAAGCCTCTGAGTTGATAGACTTGAACCATCACACTGGTCAGCACCCAAGAATTGGCGCTACCGACGTTGTGCCATTCGTGCCGATCCAAAATTGCACAATAATTGAATGCATCGAGATCGCAAGAAGATTAGGAAAACGGGTTGGTGCTGAATTAGGTATTCCTGTTTATTTGTACGAGGAAGCTGCAACAAAACCTGAAAGAAAGAGATTGGAAAACATTCGGCGAGGACAATATGAAACGCTCAAAAAGGAGATAGTGAACAATCCTGCCCGGCAGCCAGATTTTGGGCCAAATGAACTTGGGCCAGCTGGTGCAGTCGCAATTGGAGCCAGAAATCCGCTTATAGCATTCAATGTCTATCTAAACACAAGTAACGCCTCAATCGCTAAAAAAATTGCCTCAACTATTCGACATTCTTCGGGTGGTTTGCGGGGCGTTAAAGCCTTGGGCATGAGTGTTGATGGTCTCGCCCAGGTATCAATGAATTTAACGGATTATCAAAAATCATCCATACACCATGTAGTCGAGATGATTCGACGGGAAGCCCAAAGATATGGTACTTCGATTCATCACAGTGAATTAGTTGGTCTCATCCCGCAAAAAGCGTTAATAGATTCGGCCCAATGGTACCTTCAATTAGATCAATTTTCATCAGATCAAATTCTAGAATCACGAATCGCCTCTATGACAGCATCATCAAACAATTCAATTCTCAATAAAACAGACGATACAAATAAATTCCTTATCCAGGATTTCAGCCAGGTTACTGAAATCTTTGCAATTATTCACACGACAT
>CAZQSG010000006.1:25805-35948 GCA_964595925.1 uncultured Anaerolineaceae bacterium
CGACATTATTGGCCAGCCAACTATGTGCTCGCTTCTGCCGCAAGGAAGCCAGACAAAGCCATTCGAATGAAACAGTTCAAAGATTGATTGCTCTGATTGAACGAATAGATACCTTACAAACGAATATTATTAGCTCAAATAGTCAGATCATCCAACATCAAGATAATTTACCAACGGAAACCAAAAACCATGATCGTGATCCTGAAAAAGTTGCTTCGTTTATTGTAAATAAAGAACATTACCAAAAAATTCTTATCACACAACTTTCCAATTTATTACAACATAACGCAGATTTAATTTTTCATATCACCCTTGTCCAGGATAACTCAAATATAAAAACCGCAACAGAAATACTGACAGGCGTTAAAATTGCTAAAGGCGCATATGATGCATTACGAATGCTATCACTTCATGAATTATCTAAGGTAAGCGATAGTAAGTTTACTAAAGAGTTTTTTCAAAAGCTAGAATCACAAGACAAGACAGTTCAAAACGCATATAACACGATTTGTTTACAAAGCGATTAATTGTTATGAGACGAAGCCTGAAAAAAAAAGTGGAGATTTTACTCATTCTATTACTTGCAATACTTTCCTCCATTAGTTGTTCTTCCTCGAATCTTGTTCAAGAAACATCAGTACCCATAATAACCGAACCAACAACGTTTGCCAGCGCCAATGCTGAAATAGAAAAAACAGAAACCATTGAAATCGTGATTGATAATTCAATCTGGTTTGACCAAGGTACCCCCGAGCTATTCAGGGTTGAGGTTTTACAAAACAATCCTAAATTAACGATTGAAGCTGAAGAGCTGGCTGGAATATCAGTAAATCTCGAACCCTCAGGAAATCTCATTGGTGACTGGCTATATGTTCTTGCGGCGCCATTCCCAACTCTGAAAGACAATATTCAATTCGAGGATTTAATTCACTTCTGGCAAGGAACAAATATCGGGATGCCATTTCAGCATTTACTGTTGTCTGAAGACACTTATCATACCTTAGTGCACCTTTTAGGAGAAGAAAAAAATCCAAATGTTCTTATTACTGAACCTGACAAACTCCTGACCAGCGCATGGGGCAACAATCAAACCACCTGGGTCATTCTTCCATTCCAGGAATTAGGCCCGAAGTGGAAAGTCATTTCAATTGACCAGCAAAAACCCACATCCCCCGGCTTTTCCACTGATGAATACAAGCTTAATGTTAATATTTATTCAAGCGGTAAAGATGATCTATCAAAAAATGGTATTTTTAGCAATTTCCAAAAGGACAAAATCACTACGATCAATATGACCGGCGTTACAGCATTGGTTCGTGCAACAGCGGTATTAATGGAAAAATATGGTGTCCAATACCCGGCTGAAGAGATAAAATCTATTCTAATCGAGGCTGACTATACGCATATCAGCAATGAGGTTAGTTTTGCTGTTGATTGTCCTCCTCCTAAATACCAGATGGAAGCATTACAATTTTGCAGCTCACCAGACTACATCGAATTATTAATTGATATTGATGCAGATATTATTGAATTCACTGGCGACCACCTTGAAGACTGGGGCGTCGATGCCATATATTACACACTCGATTTGTACCGCCAAAATAATATAGCTGTTTATGGAGGGGGAAATTCTCTCGCCAAAGCAAAACAACCCTTAATTATTAATCATAATGGCAACCAGATCGCATTCCTTGGCTGCAATGCAAAATCACCTTCTTATGCCCACGCTGCTGAACAATATCCAGGCACCTGGTTTTGTGATTTTGATGAACTTTCGAGGACAATTCACAAACTCTCCTCAGAAGGAATCAACACCATTGTTACCATCCAACACAAAGAAGTTGATCATTTTGATCCTACAACTGAGATCGTTGATGACTTTGCAAAGCTCGCAAATGCAGGCGCAACAGTTATTATTGGCAGCCAGTCCCACCAACCACAAACAATGACGTTTCAGGAGAATACTTTCATCCACTATGGCCTTGGTAACCTGTTTTTCGATCAATATAATGAGAGTCAAGCAAATCGGTTAAGTTTCATCGACCGCCTTGTATTTTATGAGAACAAACTGGTCAGTGTTGAGCTTTTTGCGAATCAGTTCGTAGATTGGGCTAAATCCCGTCCAATGACAGTAGAAGAAAAAGAGGAATTTTTATCAATGATGTTTGAGTTAAGTGGTTGGGGTGAAAATTAATTTTTTTTTCAGATATAATCAATCAATGTTGTTGCAAGTTGTCATTAATAATTTATATTGCTTTATTCTTTACAGGAGGGAAACGGATGGGCGTAAAACCCGATCACTGGATTACAAAGATGTCGAAAGAAAAGGGGATGATTGAACCTTTTGTTGACTCACAAATTCGCGATGGTGTAATATCTTATGGTGTTTCTTCTTACGGTTATGATATACGTGTCGCGGATGAATTCAAGATCTTTACAAATGTCTACTCTACAATTGTAGACCCGAAGGCATTTGACCCGCGTTCTATGGTTGACTTCAAAGGGGAGATATGTATTATTCCACCCAACTCCTTCGCCCTAGCAAGAACTGTGGAATATTTCAGGATTCCCAGAACTATCTTCACCATCTGTGTTGGAAAATCCACTTACGCCCGCTGTGGAATTATTATTAACGTGACTCCTTTTGAGCCCGAATGGGAAGGATATGTCACGCTGGAAATTTCAAACACCACCCCCCTTCCCGCAAAAATATATGCGAATGAAGGTATCGCGCAGGTCATTTTCTTCGAAGGCGACGAAGAATGTAAAATTTCCTATGCAGATAAAAAAGGGAAATATCAATACCAGAAATCAATCGAATTGCCAAAACTCTAATTTCAATCGCTTCAAGTAGCAAGACACCTTCGGCTATACATACCGAAGGTGTCTTTTTAATACGTTTTTAATTTGTCGCCTTTTCTTGTTTTGCTTAACATCCATTGGAGCAGAGCAGGATTAGCATAGGTCTCTGTCCAGCTATCGTGGTCTACACCAGGGTATCTTGTATACCGTATCTTTGCGCCCATTTCTTTTAATGTTTTAACCAGATAGTCTGAATTTTCAACAGGCACAACGGAATCAGCATCTCCATGAAAATTCCAAATCGGGATATTAATGATAGCTTTTAATAACTCCGGATTGTACAAAGCCTCGATCATACCCCCGCAGATTGGTGCAGCTGCTGCAAACCGGTCGGGATTTTCAAGCAGCATTCGCCATGTTCCAAATCCGCCCATACTCAATCCTGTGATATAAATCCTTTCCCTATCCACAGAATAGGTTTCTAATATCTCATCAATCAACCTGTTAAGTTCTCTATATAGATCAATCCACGTTTTTGTCTGCGGACACTGCGGTGAAACAATTATGCAGGGATAATCAGCTCCATTTTCAATATGCATTGGAAGTCCCTGAATCCGAATAGAGGTCAGGTCATCTCCTCTACTACCCATACCATGCAGAAAAAGGATTAATGGTAATTTTTCTGTATGATTTGTTTTTGGTTTGTAGAATAAATAGGGGAGTTTCTCAATACAAAATCCTTCACCCAGTTCCAGGGCATATTTTTTCTCTTGAAGTTCTTCAACCACCTCAAAAAAGGTTTCCAATCCATCTGATAATTGAATGGCACAATCATTCGAAGGTGCATGATCCCCGATAAAAATATTAAATCTTCCTGGTTCTATAAAACCATACCCATCTTCATCGTAACAAACCAATTCGCTGGGTGAAATATTAAACTGTACAATCTTTGTTTCACCTGGAACAAGATGCGTTTTTTCAAAACCCATTAGCGAATAATTTGGTACAGGAACACTTGCCTCATGATCACTTACATATAACTGAACAACTTCATCTCCTTCAACAGTCCCTGTATTCGTTACACTTACGGAGACTTTTTGGATCTCATCCAACCCAATCACAGAAGCATACAGCCGAAGTTTACTGAATTTAAAAGTTGAGTAACTCAGGCCATATCCAAATGGATAAATAGTTTTTCCTGTAAAATACCTGTAGGTACGTTCAGCCATAGAATAATCTCTGAAAGGTGGAAGATCATTCACATCCTGATAAAAGGTTACTGGTAATTTGCCCGTAGGATTATAATCTCCAAAAATGACATCTCCTACCGCCAGCCCCCCTGCTTGTCCAGGATACCATGCCTCAAGGATGGCCTTCACATTTTCATTCGCCCAATTGATGGCGACTGCGCTGCCATTTAATAGCACTAAAATGATTGGTTTCCCTGTTTCATGGATAGCCTTAAGCAATTCCTCTTGAACACCGGGTAAATCCAGCGACGATCGATCTCCGAAACTTCTCTCTCCGGGCAAATTACCTTCCTCTTGCCCTTCTTCCCCTTCAAATAGCTGACTCAATCCAAGTACCATAACAACAATATCTGAATTTTCTGCAAGATTTATGGCTTCATCAAAATCCTTCTGGCTATCGGATGTAAGATCACAGCCGGGCAAGGTTTTTACACAAATATCCTTTCCCGAACGTTCTACTAATCCTTGATATATGGAATAGGCTTCCACGGGCTCCCCATAATAATTGCCCCGTAAAACCAATTCATCATCTGCTTTGGGACCGATTACCGCAATGGAATGTATCTTTTCCCTCTTTAGGGGTAGCAGATTGTCGTTCTTCAATAAAACGATCGATTCCCGTGCTGTTTCAAGAGCAAGATGACGATGAACAGGGCAATCAACAATAGATGATGGAATAAAGTTGTAGGGAACTTTTTCAAATGAATCAAACATTCCTAACTTGAATCTTGCCTGAAGCAGCCTTCTCACAGATCGGTTAATTATTTCTTCGGAAATCAAATCCTGATCAAATGCCTCCACCAGGAATTGATAAGTTTCACCGCAATTTAGATCGCACCCATTTTTAACAGCAAGACTAGCAGCTTCTGCAGCGCTCTCAACAATTTGATGATGTTTAAAAACATCGCTTATAGCACCGCAATCAGAAACAACATGCCCTTCAAAACCCCATTCTTCGCGTAAAATGTGCTGAAGTAATGAAGTACTCGCACAACAGGCTTCACCATTTGTTCGGTTATACGCCCCCATTATGGATTCAGCCTGACCTTCAACGACAGCAGCTTCAAAAGCAGGAAGATAAGTAGTTCTCATGTCTCTCATTGAAACTTCGGCATTGAACCCATGGCGCTCAGCCTCTGGACCGCTGTGGACAGCAAAATGCTTTGGCGTAGCAACCGTTTTTAAATATTTTGGGTGGTCTCCCTGTAACCCCTTAATGAAATTAACGCCCATTCGAGAAGTCAGAAAAGGATCTTCACCATACGTTTCCTGTCCCCTTCCCCACCGTGGGTCACGAAATATATTGACATTCGGAGTCCAAAATGTCAATCCATAATAGATATCGTGTACTTCAACTCGTCCTTTTTGATTATATTTAGCTCTTGCTTCATCTGAGATTGCGGTCGCAACACGATAGATTAATTCTGGATTCCATGTGGCAGCCAACCCAATTGCTTGTGGAAAAACAGTTGCGTACCCTGCTCTTCCAACCCCATGCAAACACTCATTCCACCAGTTGTAGCCCGGGATCCCTAACCGTGGAATAGGTGGCGATTTATGCAACATTTGTGATATTTTCTCATGAACAGTCATCCGCCCTAAAAGATCTTCAACTCTTTGGTGGATGGACAAATCAGAATTCAAGTAGGCAGGTATTCCCGTGTTTCCCATATTACTACTCCTTTTTTCATCTTCGGCATATTTAATCCATTATAATCTTTATTAGTGATAAATAATTTTATTGATCAAGTGATTGTGGTTGTTATTAAAATAGTTACCAAATCCCCCCCGTCTGTTATACTTACCCTGAAAAAAAGAGAATGGATAATAATCGAATGAAAAATAAATTTCCACTAATTTTATTGATTACACTTTTCATCATCTCAAGTTGTACAACTGGTTTACCTGAGGTGCACTCCACACCTATTTCCCCGTCCGAGACAACCGATTCTGCGATTCCTACTTCGACTGTTTCCACTTCTGTTACGCAAGAAGGACCGATTCTCCCTGAAAATATTACCCAAATACATGGTATTCAAGGGGCATCTCATATATCTCCATTTGAAGGAGAAGAAGTCACAAATGTGATTGGTATTGTCACCGTCACCTCTGGGATTGGTTTTTACATACAATCGAACGAACCTGACAACGATATCGCAACCTCAGAAGGGATTTTCGTATTCAACCCGGGTCTGCAAAAAGTTAAGCCTGGCGATCTTGTCCTGGTTTCAGGAGAAGTTGAGGAAACGTATCCTGGTGGTGGTTTTGGCGAATTATCCATTACTCAAATCATCTATGCTAAATATGAGATTCTCTCATCAAACAACCCTCTCCCTGAACCGATTATTATTGGTAATGGTGGGAGGGCTGCCCCAACAGAAATTATCGATGATGATGGATTCACTACATTTGATCCTGAAACGGACGGGTTAGACTTTTTCGAAAGCCTGGAAAGCATGCTGGTTCAAATCAATAATCCCTATGCAGTAGCGGGAATCAACAAATACCGCGAATTAGCCATAGTGCCTGACAATGGAGAAAATGCCACCGGGTTTTCCAGTCGCGGCACACTAACAATCACCAAAACAGACTACAATCCTGAAAGATTGATCATTGATGATTCCCTTCGCAGCTTACCTGACGACATTCCATTCGGTTCCACCACAGAAGAACCCATCGTCGGTGTTGTAGATTACACCTATGGCATGTTTAAAATCCAACCGATATCAAAACCAAACTTCATATATGCCGATTTTCAACCGGAAATTGTCGCTTCCACCGACGAGACACATTTTAGTGTTGCTGCTTATAATGTAGAAAACCTGGACGCACTGGATAAGCCTATCCGCTTCGAAACCTTAGCCGAACATATTGTCACTAATTTAAAAAATCCAGATTTAATTATCCTTAGTGAAATTCAAGACAACGATGGTGAAAAAAAATCAGATATTACAGAGGCCGATCTTACTGGTCAAAAAATCATCGACGCAATTTTAGCTTTAGGCGGCCCAGAATACAAATATACAGATATTGCTCCATCCGACGACCGTGATGGAGGCGCCCCAGGCGGAAACATTCGTGTCGGCTTCCTTTATAGACCTGACACCGATCTGGTGTTAATTGAAAAACCCGGCGGTGATTCCACAACTGCTGTCAAAGTGCTGGATTCCAACGGAATTGCTGAATTCTCCGTTTCTCCCGGTAGAATTGAGCCGCAATCTTCTGCTTTTAACTCAAGCCGAAAAGCTTTAACTGCTGAATTCGAATGGCACGGGCAAAAACTATTTGTCATTGGCATGCATATGAATTCAAAAGGCGGTGACAATCCTCTGTTTGGTGAAAATCAGCCACCCTACCTTGAATCAGAAGTTCAACGGCAAAACCAGGCTGATATTATCAGAGCTTTTATAGATCAAATATTGTCCATTGACCCAACCGCAAACATTATTGTTGGAGGAGATTTAAACGATTTCCAGTTTTCTAACCCCATACAAACGATTCAGGGTGAAAATATGGTCAATTTGGTGTATGAATTACCAGCTGAAGAACGCTATACCTATACCTACGCAGGCAATGCACAAGCACTCGACCATATCCTGGTTAGCAATGCATTATATGAGAAATTAAGTTGTTTTGACGTGGTACACATTAATTCGGAACAAGCGGCAGAAACCAGGTTTTCAGATCACGACCCTGTTTTTGCTTGTTTCAATCTCGGTAAATAATCCGTTCAAATAAAATATAATTAATTGCAGATTTTTTAAGACACCAATAATTCGTAAGATGATATATTTATATTAGGTTAGAAAGTGCTTTAGAGGAGAAGACATATGGCAGAAACCTCAACGTCACCGAAAGGTAAACCGCAGGCATTTCGAATCACCAGTGGGTTGAAAGAATCATTATTTGGATACCTCATGATTAGCCCGTCTATACTAATCATCAGCATTTTTGGCCTATTTCCTATTTTCTACTCCATATATATGAGCACCTTTAATTGGCGGGTAAAAAAGGGAGACTTCATTGGCCTTGAAAACTATCGAAAATTGTTTGGAGAACCAAAAGGGTTATTGATTTTTTTTGCAGGCCTGGTTCTTTTAGCCCTCGCTTTTTGGCTTTGGAATAGTGCTTTTAAAACATCCGGAAACGGTAAACGCATAATAAAGATTATTGCAGCACTTCTTCTTCTTGCCTTTGGTGTTGCTTATGCAGTTGGCTGGAACAGTTTCACAACCACTGGAGATGGTGCCTTCTTCAAATCTCTTAACGTTACCCTTTACTATTCACTTTTAACTGTTCCCACCCAACTGATCATTGGTCTTGTCCTTGCCTTCATTCTCTTTCAGAAAATAAAAGGCAAGGAAATTTTTCGTATGGTCTATTTTTTACCTTACATTACCCCCGCCGTTTCCACAGCAATTGTTTTCCGTACCATTTTTAACAAACGAGATTCTTCACTATCAAACATCATCCTTGGGATGTTCAACATTGAGCCGTTTAAATGGCTGTATGAACCCAACCAAGTCCTGAATTTGATCACTGGAGGAAATTTTGAGGGGTTTTGGGCAGGTCCCAGCCTTGCATTAGTCACAATCGCTATCTACGGAGTTTGGACCTTTGCTGGTTATGACACTGTTATCTATCTGGCTGGGCTAGGAAATATTCCTACGGAAGTGTATGAAGCTGCGGAAATCGATGGCTCAAATGGCTGGCACCTTTTCTGGCATATCACTTTCCCATTAATTTCTCCCGTTTCATTTTACCTGTTATTAATTTCTTTCATTGGCACCTTCAAGGCTTTCAACCACCTTTATGTGATGAAAACGCCTTTTGCACTCGATTCGATCGACACCGCGAGTTTGACAATCTTTGAAACCTTCTATAAAGCCAATAATTACGGCTACGCGGCAACACAAGCCATTATCCTCTTTATCATTATTGCCGGTTTGACATTTGCTCAAAACAAACTCCTCGGAAAGAAGGTTTTCTATGGCTAAACACAGTCGTTTCACTTACATGGTTGGCCGGGCTATTCTCTACCTGATTCTCATCAGTGGCGGAATTTTGGCGCTGATTCCTTTCTTCTGGATGATTTCGACGTCATTAATGTCTCTGGGTGAAACAATCAACCGTGTATGGATTCCCAAAGACCTTCAATGGGTCAATTATGTTGATGCATGGAGAGAAGCAAATTTTAGCCAATATTTCTGGAATAGTGTAAAAATGACATCCGTGACCATTGTTGGTTTGATGGTAACCTCAATTCTGGCTGGCTATGCTTTTGCACGAATCAACTTCAAAGGTCGGAATATCCTTTTTGCAATTTTACTGACCACTATGATGATACCTGAATCAATTACGATTATTCCTAACCAATTAATGATTCGGGGCTATATCCTTCCTTTGCCAGGGGTAGACTCGAGAGCATTTGATATCTGTATCAAAAATGGTGGCAAATGGCTTGCCTGTCAAATAGATAATTTTATAATTGGCGCATCATGGATCAATACTCTTCAGGCGTTAACATTACCTTTCATGGCCAACGCTTTCAGCATTTTTTTGTTGCGGCAATTTTTTAGTCAAGTTCCTGACGAACTCTGGGATGCTGCCCGAATGGATGGAGCAGGGCACCTCCGTTTTCTCGTTCAAATTGTTTTGCCTATCAGTAAAGCACCATTAATGACGGTACTATTATTTGGATTCATCGGTTCATGGAATGCCTTCATGTGGCCATTATTGGTTACGACAAAAGATGTCAGTCGTCCATTAATGGTAGGCCTTTGGAACTTTGTAACGGAAGCTGGGCCGCAAACACACTTATTGATGGCAGGAGCAGTCATCACTCTAATCCCGATTTTGATTGTTTATTTTATTACCCAAAAGCAATTTACAGAGGGTATTGCTACAACCGGATTAAAAGGATAATATTATATGTGTTGGTAAGCGGAAACTAGAATTCCGCATAATAAAGATATGTTTCTTGACAAGCCATTAAGGAGGCAGATTAATATGAGAAACAAATTTAAATTTTTAGTTGTTGTTTTGTTAGTTTTAGCCATGGTTCTGGTTGCATGTAAACCAAAACCAGAAG
>CAZQSG010000006.1:36048-43122 GCA_964595925.1 uncultured Anaerolineaceae bacterium
ACCAGAAGAAGTTGCTGAAGAAGTTGTAGTAGAAGAAGAACCAGTTGTTGTTGAAGAAGTAGACGTCTCTGTTGAAGAAGAAGATGTAGTTGAAGAAGAGGAAGAAGTAGTTGAAGAAGTTGAAGAAGAAGTCGTAGAAATTGAACCGAATCCTTACGACGGCATTATCCCTGCTTCAGACATCGTTTTCTGGCATCAGCATAGCGGTGATCGCGAAGAAGTTCTTCAAGAGATCGTTCAAGCTTTCAATGATACCAACGAGTATGGCATCACTCTAACAGCTGAATATCAGGGTGGTTATGGTGATATCTTCAACAAAATGCTCCCGATCCTCGGCACTCCCGATGTTCCTGATCTTGTAGTAGCATATCAGAACCAATCCGCAACCTACCAGTTGGCTGAAGCTCTGGCAGATATCAACCCCATGATTGACAACGCAGAATTTGGTCTCACTGATGATGATATCGCTGACTTTTTCCCCGGTTTCTATGCTCAGGATATCAATCCAGCATTTGATAATATGCGCACCGGTTTCCCCCCTAACCGCTCCATGGAAGTTATGTATTACAACATGGACTGGCTGACCGAATTGGGTTACGATGCTCCTCCAGCTACTCCTGAAGAATTCAGAGAGATGGCCTGCGCTGCCACTGCTAATCCTTTCTCTGGTGCAACCATTGAAGGCTCAATGGGATACAAGCTCAGCGTAGATGCTTCTCGTTTGGCTTCATGGACCTTCGCTTTTGGAGGAAATGTTTTCAATTATGCAGGCGCCGAATACTCCTATGATGACCCCGGTGTAGTTGCATCAATGCAATTCATTCAGGACCTGATCAATGAGGGTTGTGCTGACATTGTTACTGAGCGCTATGGTGACCAGACCGACTTCGGCAATGGTTCCCTCCTCTTCACGGTTGGTTCCTCCTCCGGTCTGCCTTACTACGGTAGTGCAGTTGATGACGGTGCCGGTTTTGAATGGTCAGTAGCCCCTCTACCCCACACCACAGCAGAACCTGTTCAGAATGTTTATGGTGCTTCAGTTTCTATTCCTGCCAGCACCCCCGAACGTGAAATTGCAGCATGGCTCTTCGTAAAATATTACACCAGCCCCGAAGTTCAGGCAAAATGGGCAATGGCCTCCGGTTATTTCCCCGTCCGCTCCAGCGTTGCTGCCGGACTTACCGATTACTTTGACGCCAATCCTGCCTATAAAACTGCTTTCGACATGCTTCAATATGGTGTAGCAGAACCCCCAGTTCCCGGATATGACTTTGCTCGTGATCTGGCTAGTGAAGCAATGGCAGCGATTGTTGATGGCGCCGATGTTGCTGAAACCCTCGCAAAGCTGGACGCTGATTCTGACGTAATTCTAGCCGACCAGCTTGCACAAATTGACTAATTCGTAGTCGAATAATGAAACTCAACTCAGCACAACTGAATTGAGTTCAACAGTAAAGAAACCCAGTACAGATGTACTGGGTTTCTTTCTTTTGCCAAAACCATAATTTATAGAATTATTCCTTTTCCAACCCCTTTGTAAGAATTCAAACAGATTGTCAGGAATAGCGTATAATAATAGAAACGAAATATTTTTTAAGGTTACATTATGTTAACAAATTCTGAAATCATCATGAGGATAATTCTTGCAGGTCTTTTGGGCAGCATTGTCGGACTTGAGCGAGAGACCCAGAACCAACCCGCAGGTCTAAGAACCCATATTATTTTGGTTACTGGTGCAACACTTGCAATGGTTTTATCCCTGAACGCACCGTTCTTGTTCACCGACACACCCCTCGGTGATCCTTCACGCATTGCAGCACAAGTAGTATCAGGGATTGGTTTTTTGGGAGCCGGTGCCATCCTCCGTTATGGCCCCCAGATAAAGGGATTAACAACCGCCACTTCACTATGGACAATGGCAATTGTGGGATTATGTGTTGGAGCAGGATTATTTTTCCCAGCAGTAGCAACTACCGCTTTATTGATTATTGTTCTAACTGTAATAAGCCTTCTAGAAGAAAACCTGATCCAACCTGTCATCACAATGCAAATTGTCCTGAAAGCAGAGGATCGAATCGGTTTGTTGAGTGACCTTAAAAAAGTTGTTTTGCAATTCAGCGAAGGCAGTGAAAGCACGCTGTACAGTGTTAAAAAAAATATGGAAGAAAATAGGATTAATATCGAAATCACTCTAAAAACCAAAAACTCGAATGCATTCGAGGAAATTATCGAAGAAATTGCCGATATTGATGGTGTGCGGAGTTTTGAAATTATATAATTTATTATTGAGGAAGGAGTTTTTTATAAAATGGCAACCGATGCAACAAATCGAATCAATCGCAAATTTGCATTACTCATCGATGGAGATAATGCTCAACCGAAATTAATCAAAGATTTTCTTGCGGAAATTGGTAAATATGGAATTACTACCATCCGCAGGATATATGGTGACTGGACAACGCCAAATATGAGTGGATGGAAAGAATCCTTACACACCCATGCAGTGCAGCCTATTCAACAATTCAGATATACCATAGGGAAAAATGCAACAGACAGTGCCATGATAATCGATGCAATGGATATCCTATATAGCAATAGCGTCAATAGCTTTTGCCTGGTTTCCAGCGACAGTGATTACACAAGGCTGGCTACGCGCATCCGCGAGGTCGGGCTTTTTGTAATGGGGATTGGTAAAAAAACTACGCCAAGAGCTTTTGTGAACGCATGTGACGTTTTCTTATTCACCGAAAATTTTGCTTCAACCCGCAAACCAAAACGCACCACTACAACCACCAAATCTGCTGAGAAAACCACAAATACTACCGATCCCATCCCAATGATTGAGTCAGCCTTTGAAATGGTGGCAGGCGATGATGGATGGGCTGCGCTGAGTGATATCGGCAATGCTCTTCGTCAGCTTGATCCGTCTTTTGACCCTCGAACATATGGACATAACCAATTATTGAAATTAATAAAATCATATAAAAACCATTTTCGTATTCGTGGTTTAAATCAAGAAGGGCCATCTTCAGCAATTTTTATCAACATGAAAGAAAATGACAATTAGTCCCTCTAACAAGAAACTGTGAAGCCAACGTAGAAACTCCTTCCAATAGGAAGGAGTTTCTTTTATCGAATGACAATCAACGCAGTTGCACTGAGTGTCATTTACCCTTCATTCTTGGTTGGATTGCAAAGGTTTCTTCTGAATCGAAAAGTCCTTGTACGGGTTCGCTATCTATCGCCATAACGCAGCTATTGACAAAAAAAGGGAAGTCAAAAGTTGTCTTTTCACCAGCTCTTTTACCAGGGATTGGCATCAGCCGGGCAGTGAGTGGTTTTTGTAAGCGGCTTGATAAACTCGCAACATCGAGAAGGACAGATGCAACCTGTTCTTTTGAGACATCGCCTGATAAGGGTACCGTATCAAGTCCAGTACCGCAGACTGATGACATTAGCAATAAATCCTTAATTGTGAGTGTACCTTCTTCCACTCGTTTGGCTAACACCGCATCTTCCAATATCGGCAGCATCAATCCGTTAAATCCAATTTTTTTATAGCGTGCACGATCAATTGCATCCATTAAAAAAGCCGCAGCTGCCAGACTGCCGTGAAGTCCTACGCTTCGAACCCCCAGTTTTTCTAACGCAGTACCTACGGACCGTTCAACACTTATAAAAGGGGCTGGTGTTAAATCCAATCCTAAAAATGGAACACCATACTCCTTGCTTAATGATTCTCCGATGCTTTCGAGCTTTCCCGCTTCACTTTCTAACCGTTCTATGTAGAGTTTTCGGGCTTCTCTCAGTGTTTCTGCATTTGAGAATGCCTCAACAGCCAGATCGGCTGCCTCCAGCGCCAGAGCGAAACCAGTTCCCTCCCCCTCCCAATAAGCAGACGGAAAGAATGGTGTTCCGGCTGGAACATTTGCTAAGGCAGAGAAGTACAGATTCTGAAAGCCGTTGGGATTATAAGTTGATATCTCAGTAATAATTTTGGCACATGCTCTCACAGCTGCCAAAGATATTTCATTCCTTTGATTAATCATTTTCCCAGTAAGAAAAACAGTCTCCGTAGTGCGAAAGATTTCAGGGATCAGGGTATAACTTTCTGGGTTTTCTGGAATCGCTGGGCCCAGAGAGAGATAATCATACCCTTCTGACAACACCATATCTTCGATGTCCTGAACTTTCTTAACACTGTGTAATGGCTCACTCAATGGGAGGAACTCAGAAAATGAATTGGTCGCCAGGCGCGATGTTTGAACTTCATAACCGGTTTCTTCGTACCTCTTTCTTGCTAAACGAACTAAATTCGTCAGAATTTTCACCTGCTCAAAAGGTAATCCATCAATCCGAGAACCATTCATAAATGTTGTAATAGAACGAATAATCATATCTCCTCCACATTTGTAAAAATAATACCACCATATAACTATAAGTGATAAAATTTGTTCTATATCCAAAACAGGAGACATAAATGGTATTAGTAAATCATCCAAAATTAAAGTTTGCATTAAATTCAGTCAAAGAAGCAAGTTTGCTAGTAAAGAAAATTCAACAAGAATTAATCATAGATGCGCTTGTTAAAAGCGATAAGTCACCTGTGACTGTTGCAGATTTTGCATCACAAGCAATCATCGGGTATCGATTGCATGGTTCTTTTCCTGATGCAATTCTTGTTGGAGAAGAAGACTCAACTGCTTTGAAAACACCCAGCGAAGAAAAAAAGTTGGCTCAAGTAACAAGTTATATCCAATCATTGATCCCTGAAGCGAATTCTTCCGATGTCTGCGACTGGATTGATATTGGCAGCGGTGATGTTTGTGAAGAATATTGGACGGTTGACCCTATTGACGGCACTAAAGGATTCCTTCGAGGAGATCAATATGTTGTAGCACTCGCTTTTGTAAAGAATGGCAAAGTTGAGCTTGGCGTCCTGGGCTGCCCGAATCTTTCTAATGCTACAAATCCTGATTCTAACAGCGAAGGTTCCCTTGTTTTTGCCCTCAGGGATGAGGGTACATGGTTTCTACCCATGATGAATCTCGATCACGAACCCATCCGACTTCACACATCAAAATGCCAGAATGGCAGCAAAGCACAGATTTTATGCTCATTTGAAAACGCACATACTGACTCTGACCAAATTCAAGAATTTATCGCAGTACTGGGATCAAACTCTGACCCAATCCGCATGGACAGCCAGGCCAAGTATGCATTAATGGCTGCGGGAAAAGGCGAAATTCTTCTCAGACTCCTTTCCCCTAATAACCTTGATTACAAAGAAAAAATTTGGGATCAGGCGGCTGGTTCAATTATTGTCGAAGAGGCAGGAGGAAAAATCACAGACCTTGAAGGCAATCCACTGGACTTTAGCACAGGGCGATTAATGACAAATAATACCGGTGTTCTTGCTACTAACCAGCTTCTCCACGAAATATCATTAAAAACACTGGAAAACCTGTAACATTTTCTTAATTTACATTTGAAAGTGAAAATTCTGGCAGATCTAATAAGTAGAAGATGATATCGGCACATTCTCATACAACCAGTATGATAAGTCACAATATTTTCAGTAAATGATTGTAAAATAAATATATGTTAGAAAATCTTGAAAATCCTGGTGAAATAATTCAGACGAAAAAATTTAAAGTAATACTTTTCGACCTTGGAAGTACGCTTGTCTTTTTTGAAGGAAATTGGGATAAAGTTTTAGACGAAGCAATTTGCAAAATGGTACCCGTCCTTTCAAACATCCTCAAGAAGAATATACTGGAACATGGATTTCATTCCTTATACAAAAAGGCTCTAACGCAATATTATATTAATAGAGATATTGATTATACTGAATTGTCCGCCCAAAAATTATTGGGTAATTTGTTGAAAGCCCGTTTTCACACCTCATTACCTGATGAAGATATTACCCTTGTTCTGGATGAATTTTATTCTTACACAAGAAGCCACTGGATTCTTGATCAAGAAACACTCCCCGCACTGCAAAAACTGCATTCACAGGATTATAGGTTGGGATTAATTTCGAACGCTGCCTATGCCCCTGATGTAATGAAACAACTTGAAAATTTCAAACTTTCAGCTTTTTTCGATCAAATCTTGATTTCTGCAGATGTTGGCTACAGAAAACCTCATCATATTATCTTCCAGAAAGCGATTGAATTCTTTGGTAAAGCTCCTCTTGATTTTATAATGATCGGTGATACATTATCTGCCGACATCATTGGCGCAAGAAAAGCAGGAATGAGTAATGTCTGGATTAATCGTTGGGCATCCCCCCCTTCCGCACATTATCGTGATGATGCCATCATTCCTGACAGGATAATTTCTTCTCTTAGTAAATTGCCTGATCTTCTTATGAATTGGAATGATATTGAATAAATAATAGCCTTAAGATGCACTGTTGATTTTTAATAAAAACATCCATCCCGAAAGATGAATGTTTAGTGGAGATGGCGGGAATTGAACCCGCGTCCGAAAGAATCGATCCTCGAACCTCTACGAGTGTAGTCGAATTTTATCTCTTGCAGAAGTGTAAAAACCCGACAAAACTCACATCTGCACAGCCGCTTCTCTTTCACACAGCACACGGCAAACTGCATGGCACTCCAGCTTTATGTCGCCTGGTCCCACGATCGGCAGGAGATCGATGCGGGCAGACGAGGTCGTTTATAGACCGTTATGCTTTATGTCTAAAGCTTATGCAGCTAAAGGCATTGCAGCATATGTAGTGCGATTGTTGGCACCTAAGTTTTTGTACTGATTTATCGAGGTCGGTACCTCTCGACTCGCCATCCGGAACCAGCCTCCCCCGTCGAAGCCAATCATCCCCATAGCACATAGAGTATAACATAATAATATTAAACAATAGTTAACACCGGTAATTTTATGCAGGCATAAAATTATATGGTTTTTTTTTGGAGATGCATTTTCTTAATTAATCAAAAATTCTTCGGTATCGACATGAATAAGACATATCTAAATCCAAAGAATTTTTCAATTCTATTGTGGGCGATATAGGACTCGAACCTACGACCCCTTCCGTGTAAAGGAAGTGCT
>CAZQSG010000007.1:0-41077 GCA_964595925.1 uncultured Anaerolineaceae bacterium
GTGGTTTTTAACGGCATCGTCTATCCAGAGGCCATTGCTCGCTTTATCGCCCAACAACACGGTATTCCTGTTATCTCACACGAGGTATCATTGCAACCCAATTCTGCATTTTTCACCCATCACGAAGCGACCTTCAGGGCATCACAAATTCCTGACGATTTCATAATGACGGAAGAACAAAACCAGCGCTTCAATGAATATTTTTCCAAACGCACCAGGGGCCAGTTTAAAATGGCCGGGGTCACTTTTTGGAAGGATATCCAGGGATTGAATGAAGACTTTTTAGAAAGAGCAGCACAATTTAAACAAATTGTGCCTGTTTTCACCAATGTCATTTTTGATACCAGCCAGGAACATGCCAACACTATTTTTCCACACATGTTTGCCTGGCTTGATTTCGTTTATGAAACCGCGAAAGAAAACCCGGAAACACTGTTTGTTTTCCGCGCTCATCCAGATGAAGCACGTCCCGGTAAAGCCAGCGAAGAAAGTGTTGCTGATTGGGCTAAACAAAAGAACCTGAATCAGCTTGCAAATGCGATTTTCATTGGCCCCAACGAGCCTTTAAATTCCTATGAACTAATCAGTCGATCCAAATTCACCATGATCTACACCTCGACCATTGGTTTGGAATCGACTTTACTCAACACCCCGGTTTTATGCGCAGGAAAATCCTATTTCAATGAATACCAACCTGTCGTCCATTTTCCTGCCGATCTTTCCGCTTATAAGGAACAGCTCGAAGATTTTTTACTGACAAACGAAAAACTTTCCCCACCGCTTGAGCATAAGACAAACGCCAAAAAATTCCTCTACTACCAACTGTATTATTCTTCTCTTCCTTTTGGCAAATTTATCGAGGAAGACAACGCCTGGCGTGGGTATGTAAAATTGAAGAAGTTTTCATGGGAAGCTTTGCTGCCAGAACATTCAGACACCATGCAAATCATTCAAGATGGGATTCTAAACGGTAAAGATTTTGTTCTGGCCCATGAGGCACTAGAATATCTCTAACGAATAAAAAAACAGGATTTCGAATTCGCTTGCTCGTTCGAAATCCTGTTTTTTTCATCTAATAAATCTTTCAATCATCCGAAGGTTTCGATTTCCCAAGTCCCCCAAGAAACATTTGCCGGAACATTTCACTTGTCCCCGAGGTTTCCTTATTCGTCATAGCACGAAAGGAATTCTTTTCTCGATTTGATTGCCAAACAGCTCGCTGTTCAATAGCACCATTAATCATTTCGTTAAATTTCTCGGGTGTATTGCTGGCCAGAGACTGCCGTAGAAACTTTAATTCAACCAGATATTCGTCCAGCATGCGCAGCACTAATTCCTGATTGACTAAAAACTCCTTACCGGGTTCAATAATATCAAAAATATTCATCACCGGAAAGCTGGTTTTATAAAAATCACTTGATCCTAATTGTTTGGCTTCATCCCAACCAGGTTGATTACTCAACATCTGGATTAGGGATGCAGAAATCAATCGCGGAAGCAACCGGGTCTTTACAAGTGCCACCTGAACTTCAAGAGCATCCATGTAAATCGGCGTTGCCCCAAACAAGAAGGCAAATTTTGAGGCTACATCTTCCGCATCTAACACAGACAATGAAGGGCTGGAGATTGCAATCCGGCTATCATTGAATAAATCTTCTCTAGCTGCTTCATGCCTAAGCTTACTTTCATCCAGAGCGGAGAAGCTTAAACCAGGCACCATGCTCACAAGATGTACATCTTTTGATAAGAATTTCTCTGCCAGACGACCTACCTCAATGGGTACTGCGGAAGTATCAATAATTACCGTTCCTGGTCGGGCATGTTCACCAATGATTTCATAATGCTGTTCCAAAAGGTCGGCAGGCAGATCAACCACAACAATATCAGCGACCTTTAATCCCTGCGGAACACCACTCACTACTTTGTTGATTGCACCTTGTTTTTTAGCTTCACTAATTATATATCGTTCAGTATCATAACCACAGCAATTAAATTTTTTCTTATTCTTCGCCAGTGCTAACCCAAATGAAAACCCAATCTGGTTTAACCCATCTAAAAAAACTGTTGTTGACATTGAATTTTAACCTCCAAGCAATATGCGCCACCAGATATCCAAAAATGGATTCAGGATTGACCCTAAAATATCAAAACCGAAATTTGGCAGTAAAAACACAACTACGAGCAAAATGATTGAACCATAAGGACGTATCTGTACAAGAAAATCTTGTCCACTTGGTGGTAGAATCCCTTCCAACACTTTTTCTCCATCTAACGGTGAAATTGGCAGCAAATTAAACACCATCAGACTCAAATTGATAATAATAAAATAATATAAAAAGCCCATTGGGGTTGGAAAAATATCATTGTAAGACATTGCAGCCCCCGTGGCGGGATCCCACACGAGTACAAATATGATGCTTCCAAAAATAGCCATTATTAAATTCGACAATGGACCAGCTAACGCCACGAGCATCATCGCTGAAGAAGATCGACGACGCAATGCATATGGATTGACTGGAACTGGTTTCGCCCAACCAAAACCAGCCACAATCAGCATTAACGAACCAATCGGGTCCAGGTGCGCCAGCGGGTTTAAAGTTAAACGACCATTCATTTTTGGCGTTGAATCACCAAAACGATTTGCTGTCCAGGCATGTGCATACTCATGAACAGTGAATGCGATAATGAGAGTAATGACTCGGGTGATTATTGAGGATAATGATAAAGAGAACATTTGATTTCACTTTACTTGAATTTATTTGATTCAAACGGTAAGCAAGACATACTTCGTATTCTTGTTTCAATTATAATGGAGAATAGAAAAATGATATGATAGACCTTTATTAATATTTGGTAACTGAGGAATACTTTTTTGTGAGCAGTCCCCGAAATAAATGATTGAGATAATCCGAACATTTGATAGTGTTTTTTACTTTTTAATTACTTTATTGCTTTTTCTTTTCACACGCCGCTTACTAAGTATCGACATCTTGCTTCTCCTGCAAAAATTAACCCACTCTGCTCATCTCGCACATAAGATTCACTTTATTCTCGTAATGCCAGGTGTTTTTCTCCATGAATTCAGCCATTTTCTGGCACTGCGCATCATGGGGGTTCCCAGCACATTGCATCTGGGAATTGAGATGGGGCAGGAAGCCGTTGTATATGGACATGTTGATTTTTATGAAAAGGATGTAAACGCCTTTAAGCACTTTATTACTGGTATTGCACCTCTTCTCACTGGATTACTCTCCACAACATTTCTGGCGACCCAATTTATGGGCGTCCCTTCCATACAGGAATTGATTGAGTCTCAGGGTCAAATTAATTTTCAATCAATCCTTGATCAAACAGAGAAAATCATTTTCTGGATTGCCTTTTACCTTCTTTTTGCGATTGCCAGCGAAATGCTGCCCTCAGCATCTGACCGCAAATACTGGCTTCCTTTGGCTGGCTTCGTTCTCCTATTGATGATTCTCTCCCTGCTCACAAATATGTATCCCTGGCTACTGGCTAATATTTACCCATTCCTGAATAACTGGCTAAAGGTTCTTGCCATGATCTTTACAATCTGCCTCATCCCACAGCTCATTCTTCTGATCCCCTTGCGGTTGCTGCGCAGCCTGACTTCACTTCGACACGCATGATATAATCTCAAAACTAAAACTGCTCTCCTAAAGTGATAAGAAGCATAATAATCCTTGATGAATAAGCCGAAAACAGGTTTTAATTTTCTACATATGACTATACAACAACATCCATTCCGATTACTCTGGGTAATTCTCCTCCTCTTGCTGGTATTTTCTGCCTGTTCTAATAAACCACAGAATGAGGAGACGGGGCTTTCAGCAACTTCATGGACCCCTCAAATTCAAGATACTGTCAACCCATCGGAGGAGGATACTAAACCCAACATAAACAGTACCGAATCTGAAAATACTGCAACCATAAATGAACCAGAACCCATTGACACTGATGAAGATAATGAAGATATCAGTGATGAAAATACTCAATCCGAGATCGAAGAATTCACACAGCACACGAGAGAAATTCCATCTGACTTCAATTGGAAAGAACAGCCCATCATTCCAGAAATATCGCAAAATGCATTCGAGATTTTTCGATACGGTCTTCAATCAGGCAGGGAAATAACACATATCTCTGTCATCGGCGATTGTCAGGCAATCCCTTTTGTCTTTCTTGGTAAATATGGTCTTGGGCAGTACTCTCTCGACCCAGCAGACCTTCACCTCGAAAATATGATCGATTTTTATCGAGACTCCTTCAAACGCGAAGGCAATGCTGTGCGAGGTGGTTTCACGGCAGCCGCTGTTCTTTCGCCTGTCCGTGCCGACCCTGATAATTGTATGCTCGGAGAAAGTCCATTGGAATGTGAATGGCGCGTGCATAACCCCAGTATCACATTTATTAATCTTGAAACCTGGCGCGAAGAAGGCACTGTAGATCGCTATGAGCTATATCTTGAAAAAATTGTGGAATACGCTCTCGAACACGGCACTCTCCCCATTATTATCACGAAAGCAGATAAAGCAGAATCTGAAACACATGTAATCAATCCCGCAATGGCCAGGGTAGCATATAAATATGACATCCCATTAGTTAACTTCTGGCGCTCAGCGCAATACCTGGATAATTATGGGATTGATTCAACACGTGAGGGGTTCCATTTGAGTGAAGAAGGCTATGATTTAAAACAAATCCTTGCCTTGCGTACTCTTTATAAACTATGGGAAACAGAAGTCTCAACTGAAAATAACGTTGAATCTCCAGAGGAAGAAATCGAATCCATCGAAGAAATCCCTCTGGAAGATGAGCCCATCCTTGATGAAGAAGTGAAATTTTCCTATCCCGAATTCTCCTGCCAATCCAACTGCCTTTATTTTGATCGTTTCACAACAGGTGCCCAGGGGTTGTATTCAGAGGGGATATTTGAACTGAATCTGGATTCCAATGAATTGAAAAAGATAACAACTGAAGGAATCACATTGCAGGATGTCTCCACCTCACAAAATTTATTCTTACTCAATCAGGGTGGTAATTTATTCCTTCTCAATCGAGAAAATCAGGAAATTACCCTTTTGATGGAAAATCTCTATATCAATGGAGGAAGCAGCGCTTATTTCTCACAGAACGATGAAACGATCACTGCCATCTCTGCAGATGAAAATGGACAATCCATTGTTCGAATTACCCTGGAGAATCGGATTCAAGAAATTATCGTCAGCTATGATTATTCCCCCATCCAGTTGATCACCTACCATCCTGAAAACGCCATCTATTGGAAAAGCGGTGCATGCGAATCACAGGATTTTTGTCAGATCAATAGCTATTGGGAATACCAGATCGGTGACGAAGCACCGTCTGAAATCGTAGAGAAGGAGAATATTGTATTTTCTTCCGACGGTGTAGGAATTGCCTTCCGTGACCCGCAATACGCGGATAAAACAAATTATTTCCATAACCCAATTCTCTTATACGAAGATGTCGAAACTGGTATCATATCTCGTCGCCTTTTCTTTTTCCCTTCTCCTCGCGGATTCATGGTCCATCCTGAAGTGCAAAAGGTTTCCTTTTCACCGGATGGTTCAAAAATTTTCGTTATCAATAATGCTTATAGCGACTACTTTGAAAAATCTGTGGCGCTACATTTCTATATAGAAGACCTTGAAATGCGTATGGTATTTGAACATGGGCAGCTTGATGGCGCTTTTGGGAGCTTCAATCCTCAAATTGTCTGGTCACCCGATAATGATGAAGTGCTCTTATTGATGATCAACACAAATAATGATCGCGATTATACGTTTGAAATCTATCAAAAAGACGTGATCAATCGCTTCAGTGACATCTATTCTGTGATCGAACCTGTCGAGCTGGGTGGCTACTCATACATGCATAGGACTTTCTGGATAAAGGAAGCAACACCATGAAGGTTCTCCAGTCAGTTCTTGCTATCTTATTTTTGATTCTCGGCATCGGTGGTTTATTATGGAGCTTCCTGCCTCCTTCACAGAACACAATCGCCTTGCCTCTGCAACAAGTTCGTCTGAAGATTGATGGAACTGATAATTATGCAACATTAATGGCACCCTACATGATGTATATCACACTGCCCAATTCATTGAAATTCGGCGGTGATGCTTCATTTTCATTTTCTTTAAACCACAATCCCGATACCCTTGTCCTTCTCAATCAATCTGATGGTAATTTGTATGATCATTTCAACGTTATCGTAGAGCTGCGTCCTGATTTCGAGAATATGTACATAGAACCTGCTGGCACGATGAGTACACCCCTCATCGAAGAACAGGATATATCCATGACATGGAAGATCAGTAATCAAACCCGTCATAATCAAGAAGGTGTTTTCTGGGTGTACTTTACCTTCTATCCCATTGAATCGGAGCAAGAAACACAACGAACAGCAATTCTGGCAAAAAAAATTACGATCGAAACAAACTCAATTATTGGACTGGACACCAATTGGACAGCAATACTCTCGGCCGCAATCTTAACAGCATCAATTTTTCTGAGTTGGCCGGGTCTTTCAAGTATTATCACAAAAAATAGAAAATAAGGAAGGTAAATCATGAAAAATTCACTGGGTAAGAATAAACAAGAGCGCAAAGTGATGCTTACCATGTTTCTAAGTGTTGGCGCATTCACTTTTTCACTGGTTCTTCTAGCTGTCCTTTCAGGGGTCGCCATTAACCAATACACAGGCAAACAAACCATATTGAATTGGGTTCCTCTTTTTGTTGCACTGCCGATCAACATGTACATGGCTTCCGTTTTCTCGCGTAAAGCTGCAAGAAAACTCTTTCAAATTAGAAACACACCCTCACCTGAAGGGGATCAAAACACAATTGAACAGAACAGCGAACATGAATAATTTATCGGAAATTTTCTTAGCGATTCCTTTCAATCCTATAAATCAGACTACATTACCTGACATACAGGTTACTGGAATTACACTTGATTCAAGAAAGGTAACGCCTGGAGATATCTTTGTTGCTGTCATTGGTGGTTCTTCCGATGGACATGCCTTTATTTCGAATGCTATTGAAAATGGAGCTGTTGCCATTATCGGGTCTAAATCTCTTAAAAACAATCTGCCTGTTCCATACCTGCAGGTAGAAAATCCCCGTTTCACGCTTGCACACATCGCTGCGGCCTTGATGGATTTTCCCGCAAGAAAGATGACCATGATCGGCGTGACAGGGACTGATGGAAAAACAACAACAGCCACTTTGCTTTATCACATCTTAAAACAAGCAGGGATAAAAGTCGGTCTCATCACCACTGTCAGTATGATTATGGGTGGTGAAGAAGTGGATACCGGTTTTCATGTTACCACTCCAGAAGCGGTTGATGTCCAGCGTTATCTTGCACATATGGCGGCGGTAGGCATAACACATGTTGTACTGGAAACCACGTCACATGGTCTCGCGCAGAACCGTGTAACAGCCTGCGAATTTGACATCGGCATTATCACCAATATCACACATGAACACCTCGATTATCATGGCAGCTACGGTGCCTATCAAGACGCAAAAGGCATGCTCTTTGAAGACGTTTCAAGACAGAAAAAGAAACTCTTCATTCCTCCCAATCTTGCGGTCTTGAATAAAGACGATCAATCATATACTTTCTTAAAGCAACTGATTGATGCCCCTTTTCAGAGCTATTCAACAAGTGATCCAACAGGTGATGTTTTTGCCAGTGCAATCCAACACCAACCTGACGGATTGCATTTCTCACTCCATGATTCTCATGGAATAATCCCAATTTCCTCTACTTTAATTGGAAATTTCAACATTTCAAACATCCTGGCCGCTTATACTGCAGCAGTAGCTGGATTAGGTATCTCCCCAAAGACAGCAGCTGAAGGTATTGCCGCTATGGCCGGCGTGCCAGGTCGTATGGAACGTATAAACATGGGACAGGAATTTCTGGCTGTCGTTGATTTTGCCCATACACCCAACGGACTGAAAGTTGCCCTCGAAACATTGAAAGGAATTGTCCCACCGGGTGGCAGAATTTGGGCTGTGTTTGGTTCAGCTGGTCTGAGAGATCGCAAGAAACGAGCAATGATGGCTGAAGTATCAGCTCAATTCTCCGATAACACTATCCTAACCGCCGAAGACCCACGTACAGAATCACTGGATGATATTCTGGCCGTAATGTCAGAAGCTGCAAAATCAAAGGGAGCCATTCAGGGTCAGAATTTGTGGAGCATTCCTGACCGCGGAAAGGCAATTCAATTTGCGATTGATCATGCCAAACGTGCAGACATCATCTGCGCGTTTGGCAAAGGACATGAACAATCCATGTGTTTTGGAACAACTGAACATGCCTGGGACGATAGAATCGTGATGCGTGCCGCTTTAGCAAAACACCTCGGAGTCGATGGTCCCGAAATACCCTACCTACCTACCCAAGATTGAGAAAATAGCTTAGAAGATCGGAATAGAATATCCATTCTTTGGCTTTTATTTCATTCAAAAGAAAAAAGAGGTTATCCCAAAATAAATTGGGATAACCTCTTTACTTTTTATGCGAGAATTTAATTATGGTAATTTCGGTTCCTGCCAGAATTGCTGCGGCGGTTATTGCTACTGCGATTATTACTGGAGCGGCTTCTGTTAGGACGATCTTTTTCTTTTGCTTCTGCGAGAGTCCATCCTTCTAAAACGGCCTGACGAGATAGACGAATCTTACCACCTGGATCAATATTCGTCACCATGACAGAAATTTCATCACCAACGGAGCAAACATCTTCTACTTTATTCACGCGCTGACTGTCCAACTGCGAGATATGCACCATACCGTCAACACCGGGCAGAATTTGGATAAAAGCCCCAAAATCAGTTGTGCGAACCACTTTACCTGTGTAAATATGTCCAGCCTCAGGTGATTCGGTCATGAGTTCAATCTGCTCACGAGCAGCAGCCTCATCAATAGCACTCTTGGCAGCAATGAATATGGTGCCATCTTCTTCAATATCAATTTTGGTATTGGTTTCTTCCTGTAATGCGCGAATATTTTTGCCGCCTGGCCCAATCACCGCGCCGATTTTATCAACTGGCACCTTGACGGTGGAGATTCTTGGAGCATATTCCTTCAATTCAGGATTCGGAACTGAGATAACACTCAACATCTGCTCTAGAATATGAGCACGTGCTCCTTTTGCCTGTGCCAGAGCCTCAGCCATTAACTCTGTGCTCAATCCTTTGATCTTGATATCCATTTGAAGGGCTGTAATCCCCTTCTCGGTACCGGTCACTTTGAAATCCATATCCCCGAGGTGATCTTCCAAACCCAGAATATCAGTCAAGATTTTATAATCATCCCCTTCTTTAATCAACCCCATAGCCACACCAGAAACAGGCGCTTTAATGGGCACACCTGCGTCCATCAATGCCAGAGTGGAACCGCATGTTGAAGCCATTGAGCTGGAACCATTCGAAGACATAATTTCTGAAACCACACGTATGGTATAAGGAAATTCTTCCTGAGAAGGAATAACTGGTAACAAAGCACGCTCTGCTAGAGCGCCATGCCCTGTCTCGCGACGGGACGTACCGCGTAGCATTTTTGCTTCGCCAGTGCAGTAAGGCGGAAAATTGTAATGATGGAAATAGGATTTACGATTTGTCGGAGAAAGATTGTCAATTTCCTGAGCGTCGCGGGGTGTCCCTAATGTTGCCAAGGTATAAGCCTGAGTTTCACCGCGGGTAAAAATTGCCGAACCATGCGCACGAGGGCTAACGCCAACTTCACACCAGATCGGACGAACTTCAGTATCGGAACGGCCATCCACTCGGACACCGGTTTTCAGTACCCGGTTCCGAACTACATTTTTGAATACCTTATCATAAGCTTCTAGAGCTGATTTTTTTTGATCACCAGCGTTATCTGCTTCCTCATCTACAACTTTTTCAAGCATTTCTGCTTTCAGATCATCTAAAGATTGATAAAGTTCTGCTTTAATGTATGGTCGTTCAAAAATCTCCAGAAGTTTTCCAGAAGCAAATTCTTCTACCTTCTCAAAAATTTCATTATCCATTTCGTGTAATTCAATTTCACGTTTTGGTTTACCAACTTCTTCGCGCATCTGCTCTATCACGTCAATCAAAGGCAAAATTGATTGATGACCGAATTCAATCGCATCAATCATAATATCCTCTGAAATTTCGTTAGCACCGCATTCAACCATCAGGATGGCGTCGCGAGTACCAGCTAAACGAAGATCCAGATCAGATACTTCCATCTCACTGAAAGTTGGATTAGCGATAAAGCCGCCATCAATTAATGCCACACGGACAGCCGCAATCGGGCCATCCCAGGGAATATCTGAAATTGTCAAAGCGGCTGAGGAAGCGTTAATCACCAGAATATCCAGTGGATTATCATCATCCGCAGATAATGACATATTAATCACCTGGGTATTGTTTCGCATGTTTTTATTAAACAATGGGCGCAACGGCCGATCGGTTAATCGTGAAGTCAAGATCGCATCAGTTCCTGGGCGTCCTTCACGTCGGAAGAAAGAACCTGGAATTTGACCACCAGCATACATTCGCTCTTCATATTCAACTGTCAATGGCAAGAAATCCAATCCTTCTCGAATCCCCCCCATTGTTGCTGAACAAAAGATTATTGAGTCTCCGAGCCTGATAGTGACGGCACCGCCAGCCTGGCCTGCAAGTTTTCCCGTTTCAAACGTGAAAACTTTGCCGCCTACGACGGCATTAAATTGTTTACCTTGTTTATTCATATTTCGTCCTTTTATAATGTTACATTCCCGCCTGGTCAGGGACTGAAAGTTACCGAGAACTAATTGTTCTCCTTCTCAGCATCTTTCAATTCCTGACATACGGTTCACCTAAATATTTTTATGTTCCTTTTATTTTATATACGCATAATTCCCCAAGCTATCGCTCAGGAAATCAGTCGCTGTCATCCTATAGTTTTTATCCCGCAAAGTTATAGAAAAGAGCAGTTGATGTAATCCATCACCTGCTCGTCGTTTATTTGCCAATTACTTTCGTCGACGTAATCCAAGCTTATCTGAAACTGTAATGTATCGATTCAAATCCTTCTTACGAAGGTAAGCCAACAAACGTCGACGCCGACCAACCAGTTTGAGTAAACCACGGCGAGAAGATTCGTCATGTTTGTGCTCGCGCAGGTGTTCGGTAAGATGATTAATTCGTTTTGTTAAGAGTGCAATTTGTACTTCAGGTGATCCAGTGTCACCTTCATGAGTCTGATAATTTTCGAAAATTTCTGTTTTTTGTTCTTTTGTTAGTGGCATGACATATGCTCCTCATACAATTTTTATGCAGGTCTCCTAGTTCGTAGTTTTTACCGCGAACGGGACAAGTCGAATCACATTATACCAGATGTATCTTAGAAATGGAAGTTTCGCAATTCACAGCGAAACAGCATGAACAAAGCGAATCATGCTGTCTTGCTGTGAATCAAACACACTATGCAGACAGTATGTTTGATTCCTTATCCTCGTTTATTTCCCAATAAAAACCTGTACCTTTTCACCATCATCCTCGTCGACATATACTGCCAGGGGAGTATCAGACTCTTTGATTACTGCAATAATTTCATCCACGTCGGAAGCATCCAATCTGCTATCTACGTCATATTTCAATGCCAGACGGCCTGCCAGTCCTGTGAGCTGGAGTGGCAGAGGAATGCTGAACTTGACCCTTCGGGGCCATTCTTTTTTTCCTGTGTTCACCCGCACGTGAATCCAGAGTGAATTTTTTGAATTAATGGCTAAAATTACGATACATACCCCAAGACTCAAAGGAATCCACGAGAACCAAAAGCCTGCTCCTAAACCTCTACTCTGGTAACCGTCGTATATGCCGAAAGCCCCTATCAGAGTCAGTATAATACCCCCGAATAAAAACCAGACCCACCCCCATTTAAATCGATTGAAATCCGCAGGAACTTCTGAATCCTTTGATTCGTCCTCTTCAGGAATTGGGGCTTCGGTCGCATTGTGAGGGACATTCAACTCCAAATCGGCCAGCAGTTGATCGGCTTCTTCGATTGTGATTTCTTCACTTTCAAATTGTTTGAAAATTGATTCACGAGTTTCCGCCATTTTTTTCTCCCGATCCTTTGAATTTACTCGTTTAAAGCACTCAATAGTTTTTCCGCTTCCTCAATTGTTATTGTACGGTCTTTTACCATTTCGAGAATCATTATTCGCTCTTCAGGGCTGGTTTTCGGTGGGGGTGGAGCTTGTGGTGCTGGATGAGATTCAAAATCACGTAAATCAATTACTGGAATTTCAGGAATTTTAATATCCTTAATAAAGTCAATGGGTAATCCAATAGGTAAATCAAGATCCTTCAACTGACTTTGTGCCTCTTTTAAAGCTTCTATTGCTTCTAAATGCGCCCTTTTCTGTATTTTTAAACTTGCAAGTTTCTCAGCACGCTGCGCTCGATGCAAAGCTCGCTCTCCAATCCGTATTGAGATGTTGTTTTTTTGTGCCTTCATTTTCTGACTGGCATTATCAACCCTGCGCTCTGCCTTATGAAGCTTGCCCTCCAACTTGGCCATCGCACGTTTTATTCTTCGTTCATAAGCATCAGACACGTCATAATCAACCTTGAAAGAATCATAATCAATGAACCAATCTTCACCATGTTCATCTTTCACTTTCTGCACAATTCCCGGATGTTCATCTGAAATTACAATGTCGCCACTTGCATGAAGCTTGATTTCCGTTCCACCTTGGCCTAAAACAGCTTCATAATGGCCTCCGCCATAATTGCTCGTTTTTCCATCCATCGTCAGCACTACATCCCAACCACTAAATGTTGCATCCAGATCAGCATTAACATTTTTCGGCAGAATTAAGGTGATGTCCCCTTTGGAACGTAAATTAATTGGCTTTATCACAGGGTCCACATACTGAACGACAACATCACCAGTGGCCGAAGCAGTAACGCTCTCTCTTGCCATCATCACAATTGCATCGCTGCGTACTGAATTTGCAGTAATTGATCCATAAACATCAAACAAATACAGATCCCCGCTAACCCGTTCCACATTGACATTTCCAGAGACGCTTTTAATCTGGCAGGATCCTCCTACCCGTGACAAATCAAGATTTGCCACATTCTGTACATACAGATTGCCGCCTACCCGCTGTACGTACAAATCCTCACATTCAATATCTTGAATGACTGCGCTTCCACCAACTTTTTCCACCCTTGTTTTAAACTTTTTCGGTATTGCGATCGTTGCACTGCTATAACAAGTAATACGCAGAATATTTTCTTCATCCATGATTACTTTAAATTCTCTTGGGTTCACCTGCACTTGAACATCTTCGCCTTCGTATCCATTCAAATAGAGATTCCCAGAGACTTTCAAAATAATTAATTCCCGTCCTTCAGTTTTGATAAAATGAGTATCCATACATCCTCCTACGAGCGCTGATGTTTTTAATATCTTTTCTGTATTCATCATATCATATTCTTTAACTTTGTCAATTCATTATATTGATTTATTTTATTTATTATTCCATTATTATGATTTTCTAGTTACTATTTATTACTTTTCTTAATCTTTATTCTCTCATTTTGATATTTTCTTAATTCTGCATTCATTTTTTGCCGATTTCTCAAACTCCCCCCTTAATAAAACCATCGGGAAAGTCGTTTTAATGAAAAACAAACTCATGAAATAATTATGAGTTTGTTTTCTTATAAGGGAACTCTTTAATCTTCTCTCAAACCAAAGATTGTCTTTGAAAGTGAATCATTCTAGAGCCCGTTTTTCTTCGCCTCATCCCAGAACCGGTCCATTTCTTCCAGGCTCATCCGCGTCAGAGATTGATTTGTTTCTCTGGTGCGTTTTTCAATATACGCAAATCGTGTTCGAAATTTCTCATTTGTTTTCCTGAGAGTTGATTCTGCATCCAGGTTTAACCAACGTGCTAAATTAACTAATGCAAAAAACAGGTCCCCGATCTCGCCAGCCCGTTCTTCTAGATTCTCTGCCTCGCGTATTTCTTGAATTTCCTCTTCAACTTTATCCAGCACCCCATCAATTAAATCCCAATCAAAACCAACGCAGGCAGCTCTCCCCTGATAGGACTGAGCCTGTAATAAGGCTGACATACTCTTCGGAACCCCATCAAGAATCCCCTTTTCGACAGGTTCCCCATTTTCCCTTCGTTCTTCCTCTTTAATTTCCTGCCAGTTACGCAGCACCTTCGAAACATCACCGTCCACACTCACATTATCAAACACATGAGGATGCCGACGAATCATTTTCTGACTGATTGTTTCGAACACATCTCCAAGACGAAAATCACCAGCTTCAACAGCAATCTGGGCATGCAGAAATATTTGCAGTAGAACATCACCCAATTCTTCTTTCACGCCTTGTAAATCTCCGTGATCAAGAGCGTCAATCATCTCATACGTTTCTTCCAAAATGAAAGGGCGAAGACTTTTGTGCGTTTGCTCTCGATCCCACGGACAACCTTCGGGTGATCGTAAATGAGCTACAATTTCCTGAAATGCTTCCATTGAAGAATACTGCCCTGATTCAGGCATAAAGACAGCCCTTAGGTCAGTTTGGGAAGGTAATTCTTGAAGCTCGAAGGAAAAAGGATCGTTAGAATCAGCATGCACAGCCTTAATTTCTATATCAGAAGGATAATTAACAGTCAATATCTGCGCAATTCTTTGCAACTCTTCCTTAGTAAACTCTTCTTCAATCAAAAGCAGGCAAGCCATTGTGGTTGGAAAAGGAGGTGCATGCAGGTTCAGCATCTCCTTGGCTGGAAAAAGTGTGATCCCCGCTTTTGAATATTCATGTTGTCCAATAAAACTTCGAAGAAGCTGACTGAAATCCTTCATCCTGGTTAGATTCCCTTTCAATAAAGTTTGTGTACTGATTACAATCCCTATAACAAAATTCAGCTACCGAATATGATGGAATAAAATCCTACCATTGTCGATAGCTGAATTGGCTGTACTTCTCGTTAGTAGACGAAAAAGGATATGATTCCTTGATCTTCCAACTCTCCAATAAAACGATTTAACGTTTTGTATAGGTAGGAGCTTTACGAGCGCGCTTCAGACCTGGTTTCTTACGTTCCTTCACGCGAGGATCGCGTGTCATATGACCACCATGGCGCAGATTTGAAACCCAATCGGGATTCATCTTTGCAAAACCACGTGCCAGACCTAATTCGACGGCACCAGTTTGTCCAGTGACGCCGCCGCCTTTGACCTTGACAGATACATCATAAGTATTACGGCTTTGTTCAACAGATTCAAACACGGCCATAATTTCTTCTAAATCACCAAGACGTGGAAAATATTCTTCTACCTGCTTGTCATTGACGATAAAATTGCCAGTGCCATTCATCACACGAACACGTGCAGTGCTGCGCTTACGTCGACCAATACCTTCAAAATAACGGTTTGCCATTAATATCTCGCTCCTTTTATGCTACCGGTTTCGGGTTCTGAGCCGCATGTGGATGCTCATTACCAACGTATACCCGAAGCTTTGTCATCAGGTGTCGACCGTATTTGTTATGGGGAAGCATGCCCCAAACAGCTTTTGTAATTACACGGTCAGGATGCTTATCTAACATTTCCTGCAACGTTGCAGTTTTCAACCCACCGGGATAACCGGTATGGTGATGATACATTTTGTTGTCCAGACGTTTCTGTGTGAAACTAAATTTCTCACAGTTTATCACCACAACATGGTCACCTAAATCCACACCAGGTGTAAAGGTTGGTTTATGCTTTCCAATTAAGTATGTAGCAATCTGCGTCGCCAATCGGCCCAAGCTCTGCCCGGAGGCGTCAACAAGAAGCCATTCGGATGCAGGCATTTCACTGCCTTTTGGGTAATAAGTTTTTTGAACCATTACCTACCTCACTATAATCTAAAATATAATTCTATAATCACTAAGTACCTGAAATTTTACCAGCTCTTTTCTCTATCGAGAAGATTCATAATCAACATCAATCAGACTCAACCCATTTGGAGGTGCCAGACCTGCTGGGAGGTTTTGCTCCAAAGCAATACCTTTTTGCAACGCATCAAGTGTCAACCACTCCCTTCCAGTAATCACTAGAAGATACACAATCCTACGCACCATGTGGTATAAGAAGGCGTTTGCCGTTATTACGAAATGGAACTCGTCTTTACCAACCTCATTCCACTGTGCATGATAAATTTTTCTTATCGTGGATCCATCAGCATAAGGGGCTTTCCCAAAAGCTGCACAATCATAATGACCCGGAAGCAAATTCGCTGCCTGATTAAGCAAAGTTAAGGACGGCAATGCTTCCATTTGCCAGACATAATGCCGCTTTACCGGATCAGGCATCAAATCACCATAGATCCGATAACAATAACTCCGGCGTTTTGCGTCAAATCGCGGGTGGAAATCTCCATCCACAACTTGAACAGCTCTTACAGAAACATCTTTGGGAAGGTTAGAATTCAGCGCACGTGCCAGAGAGTCTACCGGATGATTCCATGATAAATCAAAGGAAATCACCTGCCCTGAAGCATGCACACCTGTATCCGTTCGGCCTGCTGCCAGAATAGATTTGCCTTGCCAGCCGATAGCCTGCAATGCTTTTTCTACAACAGCCTGAACCGTCCGGGTACTTGATTCCTGTCGTTGAAAACCCAGGAAATCAGTTCCATCATAAGCCAGTTTAACTTGGTAACGTTCCATCTTTATCTGGCATCAAAGCCAGACAGGAGATTTTTTTTGCGGATTAATCTCCGCATAAAATTATTCCTCAACTAATTCCAAAAGTACGATCTCTGCTGCATCACCCTGACGCATACCCAATTTAATCATACGGGTATAGCCGCCATTACGATCTTTATAACGCAGTGAGATGTCATCAAATAATTTTCGAACGGCCTCAGGTTGTCCACCCAGCCGTTTGGCGACCAGTCGTCGCGCATTTACTTTATCAATATCTGTTCCATCAATACTATTACGAGCAATTGTGATTAGCTTTTCAGCTTCGCCACGAAATGCCTGGGCTTTTGCACGGGTAGTCTTGATTCGCTCATGATCATATAATTGAGCAATCATTGTGCGGCGAAGGCATTTACGCGCGTCGGAACTTCGATTTAATTTCTTTCCAGCAACATGATGTCGCATCGTTATTACTCCGTCTCTTGTTCTTCATCAGTCAGCAGATAGCCTTTATCCTGCATTTTCTGCGTCAATTCTTGTAAACTTTTCTCGCCAAAGTTGCGGATTGACATTACTGCTTCGTCACCCTTTTCGAGTAAATCAATAACGTCACCAACTGTAGCAATTCCAGTACGTTTCAATGAGTTGAATACACGTACCGAAAGGTCTAAGTTTTCAATCGGGGTTTCTACTATTTCATTCGAGAGCGCTGTTATATCGTCTACCACTTCTTCTATCGGCATCGTTAATGATTCTTCACTGATGCCAGAGATAAAGCGTAAGTGCTCTACAATAATTTTTGAGGCAGTACTCAAAGACTCTTCAGGATTAATCGTGCCATCCGTCCAAATTTCTAATGTCAGCCGATCATATTTTGTATTCTGACCAACACGGGCTGAACCTACATTCCAGTTTACGCGCTTAACGGGGCTGAAAATCGCGTCAACCGGTAATTCACCAATAGGTAAATGTCCGCTTCGATCTTTTGCAGGAGAATAACCACGACCACGTTCAACTGTAAATTCAATTTCAAAATCGGTCGGTTGATCTACTGTAAACAGATAAAGATCTGGATTAACAATCTCAATCTCTGGTGGTAACTGAATATCAGCTGCCGTTACTTCTCCATCTCCATGGATTTCGAGGTGCATGTGGGCAATGTCAACATCGTGTAGAATCATTCGCAGTTTTTTAATCTGCAGAATAATCTGGATAACATCTTCTCGCACACCGGAAACCTCACTAAACTCATGAAGAACATCCGTGATACGGACTGCTGTTACAGCCACACCATCCAATGAGGATAGGATGACCCGCCGAAGAGCATTCCCTAAAGTGGTGCCATACCCCTGCTCAAGAGGACTGATAATAAATTTGGCATAGTTTCGGGCTTCCGCCTCTCGCTCAATCTTCGGCATAACCATATTACTTAAAGCTGTCACAGTTTTTCCCTTCCTGTCGAATGAATACGTTTAGCGTGAATAGTACTCAACAACCAACTGCTCGTTGAAGTTACCATCAATTTCTGCGCGCTCAGGTAAACGCATCATTCGGCCAGACATCTGATCCAGATCGCGCTCTAACCAAACAGCGCACTGCCGTTGGGCAGCTACTTCTACTAAGATCTTAAAATAGTTATTCTTGCGGGATTCTTCCCGAACTTTAATAACATCACTTTCCTTGACGATCATTGAAGGAATGTCTGTACGACGACCATTCACCATAAAATGACCATGAGTTACAAGTTGGCGTGCCGCTGAACGGCTGGGAGCGAATCCTAAACGATAAACCACATTATCCAGACGTGTTTCTAAAGTTTGCAACAAATTCAAGCCTGTCAAACCAGTCTGTTTACGGGCAATATCAAAATAGCGGCGGAATTGTTTTTCCAAAACGCCATATACACGGCGGATTTTTTGCTTTGCACGAAGCTGCCGCGCAAAATCAGACTCACGTCTCTGTCGTCGTGTTCTTCCATGCTCTCCAGGTGCATATGCACGTCGTTCCATCGCACAACTTGGCGAGTAGCAACGTTCACCCTTTAAGAATAATTTTTCACCTTCTCTGCGGCATAATTTACATGCCGGACCAGTATATTTTGCCATAATATTTTTTATACCTTTTCAGATTAAACACGTCGCTTCTTAGGAGGACGACATCCATTATGAGGAACAGGGGTAACATCCGAAATAGAACGGATTTTCATACCTGTCGCCGATACTGCACGAATTGCAGCTTCCCGACCAGGTCCGGGCCCTTTAACGATGATATCAACTTCCTGAATTCCCATGCTCATTGCATCTTTCATTGTCTGTTCAGCACCCAGGCGGGCAGCAAAGGGAGTGCTCTTACGAGAACCTTTGAATCCAGCTGAACCTGCACTTCCCCAACATACAGTGTTTCCGCGCATATCAGTCACGGTAATAATCGTATTATTGAATGAAGAATAAATATGCACCTGAGCTGAGGATAATGTGCGTTTCACCTTTCGTGAAGACGAGCGACGCGCTGCGCGTACATTCTGTGCCATAATTCCTCTTTTATCCTTAAATAATTCTTTTTCTCATTTACAATCTAACAATACACTCGGAAATAAACAAAGCATGCTTTGATTATTTCTTGGTTGCGCCTTTACGTCTACCACGGCCAGCGACAGTTTTCTTCGCGCCTTTACGTGTGCGAGCATTCGTTTTTGTCCGTTGACCATGCACTGGTAAATTATGGCGATGACGCATGCCTCGATAGCAGCCAATTTCTACCAGCCGCTTGATATTCATCTGAACTTCTCGACGCAGATCACCCTCAACATAATAGTTGCTGGTTATGAATTCGCGCATTGCGTTTTCTTCTGAATCAGTCAGATCGTCGGTGCGCGTGTCAGCATTGACGCCAGTACCAGCCAAAATTGCTCTGGCGCGGGTCGGCCCAATTCCGTAAATATACGTTAGCGCTACTTCAATACGTTTGTTTCTTGGTAAATCTACACCCTCAATACGTGCCATAGATATTATCCCTGTCGTTGTTTATGTTTTTTATTTTCGCAAATGACATAAAGTCGGCCGCGTCGCTTAACAATTTTACACTTGGCGCAGCGTTTGCGAATGGATGGTGTAACTTTCATCTTTCAAAATCTCCTGTTTTTAACAGAATTACAATACATGCCCAAGCGTTCAATCATAACATACCGACCCTCATATGTCCAGTAATCTGGGCCGGACTGCTGCCATCACCGAGCTTTGTCAGCACCAACGGATCATCTTCCGTTACTGCAATTGTGTGCTCGAAATGTGCTGTCAGCGAGCCGTCCATCGAGACTACCGTCCATTGATCGTCCAGGGTATAGGTGTGTGGTGTGCCTACCAGTACCATGGGTTCAATCGCGATTGTCATACCAGCGCGCAGCGGAATGCCGCGCCCAGGGATCCCATAATTGGGAACCTGCGGGCTCTCGTGCATACTCCGCCCCACGCCATGTCCGGTATAGATACGTGTAACGTGGTATCCATGGGATTCCACAACATGTTGAATTGCTGCAGACACATCACCGGTTCGTTTTCCAGGACGCATCTGTTCAATTCCAGCATACAAAGCCTGTTCAGTAATATCCAGCAAATCTTCAGCTTCAGGAGAAACCTCCCCCACAGCCGTCGAAAATGCAGAATCACCGACAAACCCTTCATACACTGTTCCACAATCTATTGAGACAATGTCGCCGCTCCGAAGTTTTCGCTTTTTCTCAGGTCTGCCATGCACCAATTCTTCATTGATACAGACAGTAATACTGGAAGGATAGGGAGGCAAGCCCCCCGGAGCATAATTTTTAAAGGGCGAATAAACACCGTACTGCTTGTGAATTTCATCCACAGCCGCTTCAATATCAGCGGTATTGATGCCAGGTCGAATCACAGCCTTTGCCGCTGCAAGTGCTTCTGCGTTAATCCGCCCTGCGATTCGCATTTTTGCCAAATCGGAAGCACTTTTCAAACTGATCTGTTGACCAAAAGCAATCATCTTCAGTACCTTTCACAAAAAAAATTCACTACTCTACATTCGTTCCTGAACAGCCTTCAGAATATCTTCAGCAACTTCCTGAATTCCCTGAGTGCCATCCACTTCGATCAACAGATTCTGCTGTTGATAATACTCAATTAATGGAGCAGTGTTATTCATATATACATTAATACGATTCTTTACCGTTTCTGGTTTATCATCTTCGCGTTGAATAAGTTCCGCACCATCATTGTCACATTTTCCCACAACTCTGGGCGGTTTTGATACAAGGTGATAAGGGGTACTGCACACCGGGCAGGTCCAGCGACCGCTTAAGCGTTCAATCAACACTTCGGTTGGTACAGCAATATAAGGAACACAAACCAAATTGCCTTCAACCGCTTTCATTGTTTCTTGTAATGAAGCAGCCTGGTCAGGGGTACGGGGATAGCCATCAAGTAATGCGCCGCCTTTTTTACAGTCTTCACGGCTTAACCGATCGCGTACCATCGCATTTGTCACATCATCTGGCACCAATTCACCTGCTGTCATATAGGCCTTCGCCATCAAACCCAACTCGGTCTCATTCCTTAAATTTTCACGAAAAATATCTCCAGTGGAAATATGGATCAGATCCAGTTCCTTTGAAAGAACTTCGGCCTGAGTACCTTTACCTGCGCCTGGAGGGCCTAATAAAACAATGAAATTTGCCATTTTCTTTCTCTATTTACCTGCCAATTAAATTATCATCATACCCATGTAGTTTCAACTCGGTTTCGATAATATTGAAGGTATCACGCGTGGTACCCACGACAATCAATAAGCCAGAGGCAGAAACTAAGAGCATGGCACGACTGCTGATCGGTAAAATCATCGCCATAATATTTGGTAGTACCGCCACAATCCCCAGGAAAACTGCACCTGGCAGCGTTATACGGCTCTGGACTTTGCTCAGATAGCGCTGGGTCGCATTTCCACGAGATACACCAGGAATTTGAGCACCTTGCTTCTTCAAATTTTCACCATAATTTTGCTGCTCAAAAAGCACCTGCGTATAGAAGAAGGTAAAAGCTACAACCATCGAGAAGTAAATGACGACGTACCATACATTTCCCCCACCAAAGGTTGTATAAATGCCATTGGCTAAATTATAAACCCAGGGAGTTGTTGACGCAACGAAATAACTGGCAACAACAGCAGGAAACGAAAGCAATGTTTGAGCAAAAATAAGTGGAATCATCCCTGCCATGTTGACTTTCAGCGGAACATTGCTGCGAACAGGCATCGACATCCGATTGCCCACGCGGCGTCCCGGGAAGAGTACAGGCACATTCCTTTGGCCTTCTTGAACAAAAACAATCGCAAAGATCGTAATCACCAGTAAAGCCATAACAATGATTAATAACCACCACCAGCCGTCAGCTCGTAAAAGGGACCCCAGGTTTACGGGAACACGTGAAACGATACCAGCGAAGATAATCAGTGACAAACCCTGGTTCGGGACACCAAATTCTGAAATTAACTGTCCTATCCAGATACCAAACATCGTGCCTGCAACCATGCTGCCGACAGTAGCGATCACGGGTATACCGAAACCCGAATCAACTAGAATAGATTGGCCCCCAGCCATCGCCTTAAAGATATTGATCTGTCCAACTGCTGAAAGCAAGGCCATCGGGATCGTCAGGATTACGGTCCATTTTTCCATCCATTTCTGGCCTTCGTCCTTCATCTTCTGTTCAAGAGCCGGAATAATTGGACCCAAGAGCTGGAGAATAATCTGCGCTGTAATATATGGATATACGCCCATTGCCAGCACCGAGAAGTTTGAAACTGCTCCACCTGACAGTAAGTCAAGAAGGCCAATCAGATTTCCACTTGCGCCACCTTTTGCAAGCATGCCCTGAAAGACCGTACGATCAATTCCGGGGACAGGCACATTAGCAGCGAATCGATAAATGAGCAATAATGCGAGTGTGATTAATAATTTATTACGAATATCTTTAGATTTCCAGAGGTATCGCCATGCTGAATTCTTCATGCTTTGGGTTCCTTCCGTCTACCAGCCATTTATGCAATCAGCTCAACAGAGCCGCCTGCTGCTTCAATTTTTTCCCTTGCCGTTTTTGAAACGCGGTTTACCTTCACAGTGAGAGGTACATTTATCTCACCAGTTCCGAGAATAACAACAGGTTTTTGACTCTTGCCAAGCATATTCTTATTATTCATGGTTTCTGATGTCACTTCGTCATTCGCAGCGAAGCAGCGTGCCAGATCATCGACATTAAATTCATTATATTCTACACGGTTGATGGAATGCATGCCCTCGCCACGTCGAAAAGGAAGACGACGATAGAAAGGAAGATTGCCACCCTGGAAATAGAGTTTTCCGCCCCATCCAGCTCGTGATTTTTGACCTTTTGTACCACGTCCACAGGTTTTACCCTGCCCCGCAGCGTAACCACAACCAACACGCCTTCGGCGATGGGTTGCACCAATGTTAGGTTTGAGTTCATGTAATTTCATCGCTCACTCCTCAATTTTTACCAGATGAGCGACCTTAGAAAGCATCCCTCGAACAACGGGGCCATCTACCTGCTCAACGGTCTGATTGATTTTCTTCAGTCCAAGCGCACGTACAGTGCCTTTATGTCGTTTAGAATAGCCTATTGGGCTTTTCACCAACGTAATTTTGATTTTCTTCGCCATAATTAAATATCCTTCCCGCGTGTCCAGAAGGGTTTCAATTCTTCAATGGGTTTTCCACGCCTGATGGCTTCTTCGGCTGGATCCTTTAGCTGTCCCAGCGCATCAAAAGTGGCACGAACGATATTCAGCATATTAGCACTACCAAGTGATTTTGTCAAAATATCAGACACACCAGCAGCTCCCAATACCGCACGAACGCCACCGCCTGCAACAACACCAGTACCCGGGGTAGCTGGTTTCAGGATCACACGTGCACCACAAACCTTTCCTTCAACAGGATGAGCAATTGTTGAACCCATCTGAGCGATTTTGTGCATGTCGCGGCGAGCTTTTTCACTCGCCTTTCGCATTGCTTCTGGAACAGCATTCGCTTTACCTAAGCCCATACCAACCATACCCTTATTATCACCGGTTACGATCAGTACACGGAATTGGAAGCGGCGACCGCCCTTCACAACTTTTGCAACACGTGCAATCTCTACAACACGCTCATCGAATTCGACTTCTTTTCTTTCTCGTTCTTTTTTCATCGAACCTCTCTTGTCCTTAGAACTTCAGGCCAGCTTCGCGAGCGCCATCAGCTAATTCTTTTACACGGCCAATATATTGATTACCACCGCGATCAAACACAATCGTTGTGATGTTCTTTTCGAGAGCACGTCGTCCCACGGTCTGCCCCACCAAACGGGCTTGCTGAGATTTTGTTTTCCCTTCCATTTGACTACGCAGCTCGTGATCATTGCTTGATGCTGAGGTAAGAGTTTTACCCGCTTTATCATCAATCACTTGCGCATAAATTTCTTCGTCAGATCGAAAAACACACAACCGAGGACGATTGGGGGTTCCAACCAGCCAGCGGCGGTTGCGCTTGTGACGTCGTAAACGTGCTTCTTTTTTCGTTAATTTTGCCATATTTTACCTACCATTTAGACGGTCTTACCAGCTTTACCAGGCAGAAGTTTGACATATTCGCCTTTGTAACGCAGGCCTTTCCCTTTATAAACATTTGGGGGGCGCACCATGCGAACATCAGCGGCAATCTGCCCGACATCTTGTTTATTGATTCCTTTTATATGAATGTAGCAATTCAAAGCATCTGCACCACTACCGCGCGGTACTTTCGAGTCTACATCAAACGCAATCCCAGCAGGTGGTTGAACGGTCACGGGGTGTGAATACCCCACATGCAAAACCAGGTCTTTACCTTTTAATTCTGCACGATAACCAACACCGCGCACTTCAAGAACACGTTCAAAGCCATCACTCACACCCGTCACCATATTCTGAATCAAAGCACGTGTTGTTCCGTGTAAAGCACGAACGGTCTTCTCTTCAGACAGTGGGGTCACAATAATTTCATTTTCTTCCTGTTTTATTTCAATTTTCGGAGAGAATATGCGGGAAAGTTCACCTTTTGGGCCTTTTACCAACACACTACTGCCATCAATGGTTACATTGACTTTCTCCGGCAGAACAACAGGCATTTTACCAATACGAGACATAGCAATCAGCTCCTCAATCCTTCAACTACCAGACTTTACAGAGGAGCTCGCCGCCAACATTGGCTCTCCGAGCTTTCTGACCAGTCATTAAGCCTTTGGGAGTTGACAGAATTGCAATCCCCATTCCACTTAGCACCCAGGGAATATCCTGTTTGCGGGTATAAATCCGCCGTCCAGGTCGACTGATACGTTCTAACCCCGTAATCACGGAAGAACGGTCTCGTCGCACGCCCACATATTTCAGTTCCATTCGAAGAATAAACTGATTGGGACGCACATCACCCTCAACTACATCATAATCTTTTATAAATCCTTCTTCCTTCAAGATCTTTGCAATGCTAGCTTTGATCTTTGAGGAAGGCATGGACACAAATTTATGCTCTACAAGCAGGGCATTTCGTGTACGTGTCAGCATATCAGCAATCGGATCATTAATAACGCTCATTTTACCTCCAGAACATCCTACCAGGATGATTTGGTCACACCAGGAATCTCGCCCTTGAGAGCACGCTCTCGAAAGCAAATACGACACATTCCAAAACGACGCATATAACCGCGTGGACGACCACAAATCTTACAGCGATTTCGAATTTGAACATCAAATTTGCGACGTCCTTCTCGATATGGCATGCATTTTTTCGACATATATTACTCCTCGTCCTTCTTAAAGGGCATTCCCAGCAAATCTAACAATTTGTATCCTGCTTCATCATTATCAGCTGAGGTTACAATTGAGATTTCCATGCCGCGAACCTTATCAATTTGATCATATACAATCTCGGGAAAAATTAATTGTTCGCGCAAACCAAGTGTAAAGTTACCACGACCATCAAACGATTTTCCCGGAACACCGCGGAAGTCGCGAACACGAGGCAGAGCCACGTTCATCAACCGATCGAGAAATGACCACATCTTATAACCACGAAGGGTTACTTTTGCACCAATTTCACGTTCTTCGCGTAATTTGAAATTCGCAATGGCTTTCTTAGCCTTGGTAATGACAGGTTTCTGACCCGTAATGATCGTCAGATCATTGGTTGCTGCTTCCAATACCTTGGGATTGTCCAATGCTTCACCCAGTCCGATATTGACAACCACTTTTTGAACAGTCGGGGTCGCCATCGGGTTCTTAATTCCCAGGTCTTTCATCAACGCGGGTTTTACTTCTTCGATGTATTTCAGTTCCAATACATTCTTCATTTTTTACCACGCTCCATACCTATTTATCAAACAAGGCGTCACATTTTTTGCAGCGCCGGTGGGCTTTGCCCGCTTCATCGCGCTCAATTCCAACGCGTGTGGGCTTGTCGCACTTTGGGCAAACCACCATCACATTGGAAATATCCATTGGCGCTTCAAATTTTATAATCCCCGGGTTAACGTTGCGACCCTGTGCCTGCACCTGTCGTTGATGTTTGGTGGCAATATTCACACCTTGAACAACTATACGGCGCTTACCGGGGATCACGCGAATTACTTCACCGCGTTTACCTTTATCATCTCGGCGGCCGGTTATTACTTCTACGGTATCGCCTTTTTTAATTTTTATCTTATTCAACATGGCTCAAACGCCTCCTCTAAAGAACTTCGGGAGCTAACGAGAGAATTCTCATATAGCCTTTGTCGCGAAGCTCACGCGCAACAGGTCCAAATATACGGGTACCACGCGGATTCTCCGTTTCGCCATCCAGGATTACCACCGCATTATCATCAAAGCGGATAGAAGAACCATCTTCACGCTGCCAACCTTGTGCCGCACGAACAATCACTGCACGAACAATTTCGCTCTTCTTTACCTGGCCCTGAGGGGTAGCTGACTTCACTGTACAAATTACAGTATCGCCAATGCGTCCGTAACGTCGGCGGGAACCGCCTACAACATGAATAACCAATACTGTACGTGCACCAGTATTATCAGCAACTTTCAAACGACTTTCTTTTTGAATCATTTCGTTCTCCTTCTGCTCTATTGTTCTTCGCGGCGAACAATAGCTTCAACAACCCATCGCTTGGTGCGAGAGAGCGGACGGCTCTCAACAATACGCACCAAATCGCCTTCGTTGCAGCCAAGTTCATCATGAGCTTTCACATGGCTTGAAGAATGCACAACCTTCTTATAAACTGGATGTCGAAATGTTCGTTTAATCTCAACAGATACAGTTTTTGTCATCTTATTACTGGTCACAACACCATTCATACGTCGTCGATTATTCATTATTTACCTTCCTCTGCTGCTGTTTCTGCTAACTCACGCTCATGTAAAACGGTTAGCATGCGGGCAACATCGCGGCGAGCAACCTTAAACCGACTGGTATCAGTAATCTGACCCATCACAAATTGAAAACGCAGGTTCATCAACTCCTGTTGAGTATCATTCACGCTGCTCTCAATTTCTTCAGTCGACATAGCTCGAATTTCACTAGCTCTCATTCCTATCCTCCTGCTGCCTCGATATCTTCTCGGGCGACAATTTTGGTTTTAATACCAAATTTGAAGGAAGCCTGTCGCAGTGATTCTTTTGCAACATCTCCAGGCAGACCACCTACTTCATAAATAATTCGGCCAGGTTTCACCACTGCAACATAGTATTGAACATCACCCTTACCTTTACCCATACGGGTTTCAGCCGCACGATGGGTATAAGGTTTGTCTGGAAAAATGCGTGTCCATACTTTACCATGGCGTTTCATAACACGAACCAATGCACGTCGTCCAGCTTCAATTTGCCGGGCTGAAATCCATGCCGGTTCTAGTGCCATCAGGCCATATTCTCCAAAATGCACCTCGGCTCCGCGCTGCGCTTTGCCCTTCATGCGCCCTCGCATTTGCTTTCGGTATTTCACACGTTTTGGCATTAACATAACAATACCTCACTTCTATCCACAATTTTTGTGGGATTTACTTGCTAACGTAAACGCCTTCTTTGGCGCGCTGACTGTCATTTTTAGTTTTTGCTATTACCTCACCACGGTAAATCCATACCTTAATACCGATTTGCCCATAGGTGGTCCAGGCTTCCGTCTTAGCAAAGTCAATGTCCGCTCGCAATGTCTGCAATGGAACACGACCTTCACGGAGCCAAACAACACGCGACATATCTGCGCCGCCGAGACGACCTGCGGTCATCACTTTAATGCCCTTAGCACCCATACGCATAGATTGCTGCATGGCGCGCTTCATGGCACGACGGTAAGAAACACGACGTTCAATCTGTTCAGCAACATTGCGCGCAACCAAAAAAGCGTCCAATTCTGGTGTTTTGATCTCTTTGATATCAATATCAACTTTTTCACCAGTCATTTCTTCTAATACTTTCCGGATGCCTTTGATGGTTTCACCTTTGCGCCCGATCATCACACCGGGGCGCGCTGTATGAACAGCCACCTTTATTTTGCCAGGAAAACGTTCAATTTCAATTTGGGAAATCCCAGGATTTCCTCTTGAGTCTGCGTTCTTGAAAAATGCCGGGATGCGCTCTCGAATAGCCAGGTCTTCATGCAATTTATCAACATAATCCTTGCCTTCTGCAAACCAACGGGCACTCCAAGGTCGATTTACACCCAGACGAAATCCAATAGGATGAACTTTTCTGCCCATATTATCTCCTAATCAACCTTTACTCTCGCTCACGAAGAATAATCGTGATGTGCGAGTTGCGCCGCAGAATCGGCTTGAAACGACCACGTGCACCAAACCGTCGCCATTTGCGAGTTGGGGCTTCATCTGCAAAAATACGATAGACATATAAATCCTCACGATTCAGGCCAAAATTTTCTTCTGCATTTGCAATCGCTGAAGCTAAAAGCTTCTTGACGTGCGGGGCAGAACCCTGCGGCATGAAGGTTAGGGTATTCATTGAATCTTGCACAGATTTACCACGTACCTGATCAATAACCAGGCGGGTTTTCTGGGCAGAAACACCACAATAACTCAGTTTTGCACGAATATCAGTAGCCACAATTACCTCCGAGAGCACGAACCAACATGGCCACGAAAATATCGTGTGGGTGCAAATTCGCCCAACCGATGCCCGACCATGTTTTCCGTAATGTAAATCGGAACATGACGGCGACCGTTATGAACTGCGATTGTATGCCCCACCATCTGTGGAAAAATGACACTCGCACGGCTCCAGGTCTTTACGAATTTCTTCTCACCCTTCGCATTCATGTCTTCAATTCTTTTTAACAACTTGGGATCAACGAATGGTCCCTTTTTTAATGATCGCGACATTATCACAACCCTTTCAATATAAACTACCTGTGCTATTTATTACGGCGGCGAACAATATATTTATTCGTTGACTTATTCCGACGAGTCTTATAGCCTAAAGTTGGCTTGCCCCACGGAGTCTTAGGACCGGGTAAACCGATCGGTTGCCGACCTTCGCCGCCACCATGCGGATGATCGTTCGGATTCATAGCCGAGCCACGAACTGCCGGGCGGATGCCCATATGGCGTTTGCGGCCCGCTTTTCCTAATTTTACATTTGAATTGTCAAGATTGCCGACCTGTCCAATGGTTGCGTAGCAATTGCGCCGAATCAGGCGGATTTCACCAGAGGGGAGGCGAACCTGGGCATAATCGCCCTCTTTTGCCAGCAGCTGGGCAGCCGCACCAGCCGAACGAACCATTTGGGCACCACGGCCTTCTTTTATTTCAATATTATGAATCATTGTCCCAACAGGAATATTTGTGATCGGCAGAGCATTTCCAACTCGGATCTCGGCATCAGGACCAGACACGATCACATCGCCGACTTTTAGACCTAAGGGCGCAATTATATATCGTTTTTCGCCGTCATGATAATGCAGCAAAGCCAAGCGTGCTGTGCGGTTGGGATCATACTCAATCGCAGCAACAGTAGCAGGAATGCCATACTTTTTGCGTTTGAAATCGATAATACGAATACGTCTGCGGTGACCGCCACCTTGATGTCGAACTGTAATTCGACCATACATGTTGCGGCCAGAGAATTTCTTCCGCCGAATGGTTAATGAACGTTCGGGCTTCGATTTGGTAATTTCTTCAAACGAATGCCCCGTCATGCCACGCCGTCCGGGAGAGGTTGGTTTATATACTTTCACTGCCATAATTACTCAACTCCTTCGAAGAACGGAATTCGATCATCGGGTGCAAGCGTAACTACTGCCTTTTTATAAGGCGATTTACGCATTCGCATTTGACGCGTGCGCATGTCACGGCTTCGCTTTCCTGCAACATTGATAATGTTAATCTTTGTTACCTCAACATCAAACAGAAGCTCTACTGCATCTTTAATCTGTGAACGAGTGGCATCTGAGACGACTTCGAACACGTATTTGTTAAGCATCGATGTTAGATAATTGGTCTTTTCAGTAACGACTGGTTTACGAAGAATATCATAAATTGAACTCATTATACTTCCTCCTAACCCAGATGAGACTGAATTTTATCCAGCGCGGCAATCGGCATGACAACTTTGTCATACTTCAGCAAATCGCGGATATTCAGATAAGAAACATCCAGGGCCTTTGCATTCGTAATGTTTCGTGTCGCGCGTGTAATATCAATATAGGCCTTCGTATCCGGAAGCAGAACTAAAACACTGTTATTACCAGCAAGGGCACTGAGAGACTGTGCCATTATTTTCGTTTTTGCTTCTTTCAGTTTCAGCTCATCGACCAACACAATTTCTGTCTCGCCTGCTTTTGCAGATAGTGCAGAACGCATAGCAGCGCGACGCATCTTAACCGGCATTTTCTGCGTGTACTTATGAGGGTGTGGTGTATGAATCTTTCCACCGCCTACCCATTGTGCTGAACGTGTAGAACCTGTTCGGGCTCGACCAGTTCCTTTCTGGCGAAAGGGTTTTTTACCGCCACCAGAAACCTCACTCCGAACTTTCGTCTGGTGAGTACCCAACCGGGCGTTGGCCATCTGACGCACAAATGCTTGATGCATCAAATCAACACGTACAGGGGCTTCAAAGATGTCAGCAGAAACTTCCACTGAATCAACCTTTTTACCTTTCATGTTATAAACATCCAACTTCATGGTTAATGCTCCTACTTACTAGTCACATCCAGCCTTATCAGGCTTTCCGTGCTTCCTTAATCATGATCAAACCATTTCGTGCGCCAGGAACCGAACCACGTACACCAATCAGATTGCGCTCTGTATCTAAGAAAGCAACCTTCAGGTTAGAGGAGGTTATACGGGCATTTCCATAATGACCTGGGGCACGAACACCCTTATAAACACGGCCTGGTGTTGTACCAGAACCATGCGAACCAGGGGCACGTTCTCGGTCAGATTGACCATGTGTACGGGGACCGCCTTTGAAATTAAAGCGCTTCACCCCACCCGCAAAACCGCGGCCTTTGCTTGTTCCTATAACATCTACGTGATCGCCAATCGCGAAAATATCTACTTTAACAACATCTCCCTCTTTCAGTTCAATCTCTTTTGCCCGAAATTCGCGCAGAAACCGAAGTGGGGGAAGTTCATTTTTGGAAAGGTGACCAAGTTCACCTTTGGTCAAACGTTTCGGCTTAATCTCATCGAAACCCAACTGTACAGCACTATAACCATCCTGGTCTTTTGTACGCACCTGGGTAACATAACAAGGCCCAGCTTCGATTAGAGTGATAGGCACAGCCGCGCCTTGCTCGTCGAAAACCTGGGTCATGCCGATTTTCTTACCAATTAGCCCTTTTAACATCTCAATTTTCTCCTTTTACAGAAAGTATTTTTGACGAGACTGCCGACCAGGGCATGGTCGCATCATCTCCAGGTACCGCAGTCAGCTCACAGGTTGGGAACCATTTTTTTTGGTTCTGGCCCCGTCCAGGCGCTCTTACAATACCAAATTCTACAAATTTTCTTAATTTGCGTTCTGAGACTTGCCCAAAACTTTGCAATTATACCGCAGTCTTGAGATCTCAGCAAGGATTTGCATCCTTTTTTCTTTTTTATTCAATCTGTTACGTTACTACGTGACACATTGCCCGACAAACGAATTTTTCCAGTCCGAAACCGAAATTACTTCATCTTGATTTCAACATCAACGCCCGATGGAAGATTCAATCGCATTAACATATCAATTGTTTTTGGGCCTGGATCCAACACATCAATGAGACGATTATGAGTACGGATCTCAAAATGCTCTTGTGAGTCTTTGTCGATGAAGGGAGATCGTTGAACTGTAAACCGTTCCAACTTTGTGGGCAGCGGTACTGGGCCTACAACCTGCGCACCACTTCGTTCAGCAGTGTCTACAATACGTTTTGCTGATTGATCCAGCACACGATGATCATATGCCTTCAAACGAATTCTGATTTTCTGTTTTGCCATGTTTCACCTATTTATCTAATTGTTCCAGATTAGTAACCAAGCTTCTTCAGTCTATCTTCAGAGATGGAGGCGTAATGGTCAAATTCCATTGAAAATGCTCCTCGTCCTTGCGTTGCAGAACGCAATTCGGTCGCATAACCAAACATCTCTGATAACGGCACCATGCATCGTACGGACTGCGAATTACCGCGCATCATCAACCCGCCTACTTCACCGCGGCGCATGTTGATTTGCGCCAGCACATCACCGGTATATTCTTCTGGCATAATCACATCCAGTTTCATAATCGGTTCAAGAAGTGTGGGGGCCCCCATTTGAAAAGCCTTTCTAAACGCAAATGTCGCCGCAGTTCGAAATGCCATTTCGTTTGAATCTACTTCGTGGGATGACCCACCTGTCAATGTGACTAATATGTCCGCGATTGGATATCCACCCAGAACACCAGCCTCAGCGGCATCCAGGACACCTGCTCTTACAGCACGGATATATTCTTTGGGTACATCACCACCAACAACTTTGTTCTCAAAGACAATTCCGCTGCCGGGTTTGCCAGGTTCCATATTAATAATTACATGGGCATAAAACCCTCGGCCACCGGTCTGCTTCACATATCGGTAATGAACATCCTGCACGCCTTTTGTGATCGCTTCACGATAAGAAACGCGGGGCTTGCCAACATTGGCACTCACATTGAATTCCCGCCGCATACGATCTATCAATACGTCAAGATGTAATTCACCCATACCGCGGATTATCGTCTGTCCTGTGTCAGGATCAGTATTAACACGGAAGGTTGGATCTTCTTCTGAAAGTTTTTGTAAAGCTACTCCCATTCTATCCTGATCTTTTGTGGTTTTAGGCTCAATCGCAACTGAGATCACAGGATCAGGGAAAGAGATATCTTCAAGTAGAATCGGATGACTCTGCTCACAAATTGTGTCTCCAGTGAAACTAAATTTTAATCCAAGCACACCGGCGATATCACCTGCACGAACTTCTGCGATATCTTCACGCCGATCTGCATACATACGAATTAAACGCCCAAGGCGTTCCTTTTTTTGCTTTACCGGGTTATAGATTCCACCTCCGGTTTTGAGTACACCAGAGTATACACGGATATAGGATAATCGCCCAACATATGGATCGGTAACAATCTTAAACACAAGCGCACTTGCAGGAACTTCATCGTCAACCGCACGAGTTTCGACCTCATCAGTTTTCGGATTTCGCCCGCTAACAGCCGGAACATCCAGAGGAGATGGCAGATAATCAATCACCGCATCCAGGATCGGTTGAATTCCTTTATTCCGCAGAGCAGTTCCGCAGAAAACTGGATAAATCTTATTCCCGATCACAGAACGTCTGATGGCAGCCTTTAGCTCTTTAATTGAAATTTCATCGCTGTCAAGATATTTTTCTAATAGAGAATCATCCTGCTCAGCAATTTTTTCAATCATGTGGTCCCGCATAATCTCGGTTTCTTCGAGTAAATCAGCAGGAATTTCTTCAATCCGCATTTCCTCGCCAAGTTCATCCCCCCAATAGATTGCCTTTTCATTCAGGAGGTCAACCACACCAACAAATTGATCTTCAGTGCCAATCGGAAGCTGCATCGCCACCGGATTTGCACCAAGACGTTCTTCAATAGAGGCGATCGTGCCTTCATAAGAAGCACCAACTCGATCCATTTTATTGGCAAAACAAATTCTGGGTACAGAATAGTTGTCAGCTTGACGCCAAACGGTTTCGCTTTGAGGCTCAACACCTTGTGTGGCATCAAATACAACCACGCCACCATCCAGCACACGAAGTGAGCGTTGAACTTCAGCAGTGAAATCAATATGTCCAGGAGTGTCGATCAGGTTAAATGAATAATCCTTCCATTCACAGCTCACAGCAGCCGAAACAATAGTAATCCCCCGCTCACGTTCTTGCTCCATCCAATCCGTTACCGTGGTACCATCATCCACAGAACCAATCCTGTATGTTTTACCTGTGTAAAACAAGATTCTTTCTGTTGTTGTTGTTTTACCAGCATCAATATGCGCAATGATGCCAATATTTCGGTAACGTTCTAATGGGATTTCGCGGGACATTTCATCTACCTTTAATTTATTCAGCTATCGCGAATTCATTAAACACGGAAGTGTGAGAATGCACGATTGGCCTCGGCCATACGATGCGCTTCTTCACGTCTTCGAACGGAGGCACCTTGCTTCTCGGCCGCGTCCATCAATTCACCAGCCAGTTTTTCTGCAAATGATCGTCCGCCGCGTGCGCGTGCAGAGGCGATGATCCAGCGCATGGCCAGAGTTTCACGGCGATCTGCCGGAACTTCCATAGGAATCTGATAGGTTGAACCACCGATACGGCGTGGCCGTACTTCCATCAAAGGACCGACATTGGTCAGAGCCTGTTGATAAACGTCCAACGGGGCTTTGCCGGTTTTTTTCTGAATGATATCAAAGGCATCGTAAACAGAACGAGTTGCTACGCTTTTCTTGCCCTTTAGCATGATGCGATTGATAATCATCGCAACATTTTCACTTTTATAGCGCACATCTGGTTTTACAGGGCGCCTGACAGCTTTTGTACGTCGCATAAATTTAACTCCTATTTAATCTTACTTAGGTCGCTTTGCGCCGTATTTTGATCGCTGCTGATTACGACCTTCAACACCCGTCGCATCCAGTTTGCCGCGAATAATGTGATAACGTACACCAGGCAGATCTTTTACACGACCACCGCGCACTAATACCACAGAATGTTCCTGCAAAGTATGACCTTCACCAGGGATATATGCGGTAACTTCCATGCCGTTTGACAAACGAACACGAGCAATTTTCCGCAGCGCAGAATTTGGTTTCTTCGGCGTCTCAGTACGCACAACAGTACATACACCACGCTTCTGAGGGGCACCGCCCGGCTGTTTCGTTCGTCGTTGTTTATACGAATTCAACGTATATTGTAATGCCGGAGCTTTACTCTTTGTTCGTTTAGACTTGCGCCCTTTTCGAACCAGTTGATTAATTGTTGGCACTATTAGCCTCCGTCCTAAAAATTTCTAAAGTGTTTCTTTTCTTCTTCATCAGAGAAGCCAGATTCACACCGGCTTCTCTGAAATTTATAAATGGATTGAATTTATGTATTTTTTCAACAGCAAACGAGTATACCATATGGACTTGAGAGGGTCAAGATACGCTCAGCCCTATCGCTTTTTATTCGCCAGTCCTAACATCCCTGTTGGAAGATTTGGCGCTTTCACACGCTCTTCATCTTTACCAAAGTGAATAATTTCGCCACTCTCCATCACACCTTCAACAGAAAGCCCCAGACTTTGCATTTCTTTAACCAGAACACGGAAGGAAGCTGGCAAACCCGGTTCTTCAATAGGCACGTCTTTGACGATCGATTCATAAGTTGCTACACGGCCGGTTACGTCGTCAGATTTGACAGTGAGAATTTCCTGCAACGTGTAAGCCGCACCATAGGCTTCCAGCGCCCAAACTTCCATTTCTCCGAAGCGCTGACCGCCGAACTGCGCCTTGCCGCCCAAGGGTTGCTGGGTAACTAAGGAGTAAGGGCCGGTTGAACGAGCGTGCACTTTATCTTCAACAAGATGGTGCAATTTCAATATTGTCATCACACCCACGGTTACAGGATTATCAAAATGTTCACCAGTCTTGCCATTACGAAGTAACTGCTTACCCAGGGTTGGCATCGGTATCCCGGTTTCCTTCACAAACTGTTGGGAACGTCTTTCGATATCGTCATCTTTTACATCCGTCAAATCTACGCCATGAGATTCCAACCAGATACGCAGGGTAGCTTGAATGACAAATGTGTCCTGTTCATCGGAAAACTGAGCAAATTCATTAAAATCGAGTATCTTGGAAGGATCATATCCTTTTGTTTCCAACCACTTGCGCAGAGTCTGTCTACGTGCGTAATTATTATCCACTTTCATTTGATAGAAATCGATGCTTTCATCATCCATCCACTGCTCTAAGAACAGCAAACGCACTTCATCATCGTCTTCAATCATCTCAGGATCATGCTCTATGCCATTCACCCATTCCCAGGCCATATCCGCGGCACGAATCCAGGCTTCATCCATCAACCAGGCGCGCCCTAATTCCGCCTCGATCTGATGTTCGCTGGCACCATCAAACACTGGTGTAATTGCCCTGAAGCCAAGTTCTTTAGCAGCCCAGCCAAGATGCGTCTCAAGAATCTGGCCAATGTTCATACGCCCTGGAACACCCAGAGGGTTCAGGATAACATCTACAGGAGTGCCGTCTTCAAGGAAGGGCATATCTTCTTCTGGTACCAGCATAGACACAACACCTTTATTGCCGTGTCGGCCAGCCATTTTATCGCCAGCAGTGAGTTTTCTATGCTGGGCTACAGACACACGTACCATGGTTTCAACACCAGCTGAAAGGTCGGTATTCTCTTCTCGAGTGAAGACCTTGACATCAACAACCGTGCCGCGTTGACCGTGTGGCATACGCAATGATGTGTCTTTTACATCTCGTGATTTTTCACCAAAAATGGCGCGCAAAAGCCGTTCTTCTGGTGTCAATTCTTTTTCACCTTTCGGTGTAATTTTGCCTACCAGAATATCATTCGGGCCAACTTCAGCACCAATGCGGATTACACCGGTTTCATCAAGATTTTTGATGGTATCTTCACCAACATTTGGAATATCGCGCGTAATTTCTTCGGGACCAAGTTTCGTATCACGTGCTTCAACTTCATGTTTCTCAATATGGATCGAGGAAAACCGATCATCTTTCACTAACCGTTCCGAAATAAGGATTGCATCCTCGAAGTTGCCACCTTCCCATGAAACAAACGCTACAACAGCATTCTGTCCAAGAGCAAGATTGCCATTGACAGTCGAGGAAGAGTCTGCCAGGATGTCACCTTTTTGCACCTTTTGACCTTTGGTCACAGCAGGGCGCTGATCAATGCAGGTTGATTGGTTTGAGCGATGGTATTTCCGAAGTTGGTATGAATCTAAAGTACCATCTTCTGAACGAATTACAACTTGTTTCCCAGTACACGAGATCACTTCACCATCATGTTTGGCGGTAACAATTTGACCAGAGTCTGAAGCCGCGTTTGCCTCCATTCCGGTTGAAACGAATGGAATTTCGGGAACTAAAAGAGGAACTGATTGTGTCTGCATGTTAGATCCCATCAATGCACGGTTAGCGTCATCATGAGACAAGAAAGGAATCAAGGATGCGCTGATACCAACAACCTGATTGGGAGCAACGTCTATATAATTCACGTTCTCCGCTCTCGACATTGTAAATTCGCCCTCATTCCGAACAGGGACACGAGCAAGGTTGAATTCACCTACTTTATTATACGGAGTGGTTGCCAAAGCAATTACAAATTTATCTTCTTTATCAGCAGACAAATACTCAATTTCATCCTTCGCAACAAATGTTCGTACAAAAACATTGAAGGATTCATGCTCCTTTAAGGCTTTAAATTGCTTTCTTGTCACAATTTTACCTTTGTCAATCAATACTTCATCGCTATCTGGAATTTTGACGTCTTCAATCACCTTATGGCCTACTAATCGGCTATCGTCACTAGACAGAGAATGCCGGACACGGCGATATGGTGTTTCAATGAAACCATAATCATTCACACGGGCATAGTTTGCTAAACGACCAATCAAACCAATGTTCGGGCCTTCGGGCGTTTCAATCGGGCAAATGCGGCCATAGTGAGAATTGTGAACATCACGCACATCCAACCCCGCGCGCTCACGATGCAAACCGCCAGGCCCTAACGCCGAAAGAGTTCGTTTGTGACGCAACTCCGAAAGCGGATTGGTTTGATCCATGAATTGTGAAAGCTGGCTGGAACCAAAGAATTCTCGCAGAGACGCCACCACAGGGCGAATGTTGATAAGGCTGACAGGAGATACCTGTGCCTGATCACGGATTGACATACGTTCCTTAATCACCCGCTCCATACGTCGCATACCAACGCGGAGTTTGTTCTGAATCAATTCTCCAACAGTTTTCACACGACGATTGCCCAGATGATCAATATCATCCTTCTTTTCGATACCATTATTGATCGCAATCATGCGGCGCACTAATGCAACAATATCCCAACCCGTAAGCATCCGATTGGTGATCGGCACCTTATCATTCAGACCTAACTTCTGATTGAGTTTATATCGTCCCACCCGTTCAAGGTCATAATGGCGATGATCAAAAAGTTGTTCCTGAACAAACTCACGGGCATTTTCTAATGTAACAGGATCACCTGGACGCATGCGACGGAAGAACTCAAGCAATGCCAACTCACCAATAGAACCCTTGTCCAAATTCCAAACAGGCTCCTGGTTCATAGTGGTAGGAATAAACTTACGCTCATCATCCACATCAACATCTTCAAACAAAGCAAGAAGCTCTTCATCCGTTCCTTCTTTGATCGGAGAATTTGTCAATCCATCATCAATAACGGCCAACGCGCGCAAGAAAATGGTGATAGGGACGGTGCGACGTCGGTTATATTTCATAATAAGGTAATCGTTCTTGCGGGTTTCAAATTCCATCCAGGCACCACGGTCTGGAATCAATTTTGCTGTCGCAAGACGGTGTCCACTTTTACGATCAAAATCTGCTTCAAAATAAACACCAGGAGAACGGATCAACTGAGAAACGACGACTCGTTCGGTACCGTTAATAATAAAGGTGCCCTGGTTTGTCATCTCAGGGAAATCGCCCAAAAAGATTTCCATTTTATTCGGCTCTGCGATATCAGGACCCGCAAGCAAGACCGTAACATACAGAGGGGAAGAATAGGTTAAATCACGCTCAACACATTCTTCGACATTGTGTTTTGGTTCACCAAAACGGTAACCCAATTCCCATTCCTGAGCCTCTGGGGAACTGCCAGGAAAATAAAGTTTCATTCCCTGGTTATAGGATTCAATAGGAGAAATCTCGTCAAAGAGACCTCCCAGTCCCTCTTTTTTCATTAACCGGAAAGAATCCAATTGGATTTCAACCAGGTCGGGAAGAGGGAAGATTCGTTCAATATTGGAATATGATTTGGTCGGCAAGACAGAAGCCATTAATTACTCCTGAAAGAAACTCTGATAGCAACAAAAAAAGAACACACAATACGCAAACGATAATTATAGCAACACACTTACTCAAGGTCAAGAGTTTTTACCATTTGCAAGTCTGAATAACTGAAATCCCGTTTCCCACACACTTTAACCACATGAACCGACTATTCAAAGTTTTAAGTCGTCAAAAAATAGCATCAACTCCATTATGAATGGATCAAACCAGGATGAATATCCAGCCACGATCAAGGGGGTAAGGTTCACTTACGATACCAACAAAAACAATTACTATTCAGTCTTCAACTATGCAACCACTCTGTTGCGTATGGAAGGAAGAGTTCTCCTCAAGGTTACAGAGCAATCATGCAACTTGAGGAAAACACCTTCTACAATCAATATTTAGACAGGTATGGAGACTTTCTGAAACATTAAGCTTCGGGAAGTTTGTACCCTAGCTGACGTAATTCTTTTTTGAGATCGATCAATGACTTCTGACCAAATCCGCCGATATCCAATAATGCGGAGTCGCCTTCACCAAGTCGCTCCAAAACATCACCAACAATTATTATCCCTGCTTTGCTCAGGGTATCTTTTGCACGAGAGCTAATTTCAAGATCAGCGATTGCACGTTTTGGGGATGTTTTTGCCTCTTCACGATTTTGTTTATCACTCACATATTGTTCGCGAGCCTGTAAGCGTTTGTAGAAGCGATCCACCTGACCCTCAACATCCAACAAGCGAGCCAGTTGACCCGTAAAGAACGGATGACAATTGGAACAAACCTCAGTACGAAGTTTAGGTTGAGTTGAACCAGTCTTCCATGTAGCGCCACAGGAGGCACAAGTTACTACTGCTTCCTGATAATATTTCGGTTGAATTTCTTTTTTCATCGCAATAATACTTCCTTTTCTGATTACGCTCCAACCGTTGCAGTGTCAATATTCACACGCTTCTGGCCACCGGGGAGTGTTTCAAAAACTACAACCCCTGCTTCAGTTGCATACAGGGTATCATCTCTACCTATTTTCACATTGCGGCCAGGCCGAATTTTGGTGCCTCTCTGACGAACAAGAATGTTGCCAGATAAAACTTTTTCACCGCCAAATTTTTTTACACCCAGACGCTTTGATTTACTGTCACGACCATTGCGGCTTGAACCGCCACCTTTTTTATGTGCCATTTTTCCTCACTCCATTCCAATAGAATCAATTTTTAATCGAGTATATTGCTGGCGATGACCAGTTTTCACACGATGCCGCTTCCGAGCGCGGTATTTATAAATTACGATTTTGCGAGCCTTCACCTGGGCCACAACAGTTGTTTTTACAACAGAGCCTTCAACAATCGGTGTTCCAACAGAAACATCATCTTCATTGACGACCAATAAAACCTGGTCAATTTTTAATTCTTGGCCAACTTCGAGGGGGAGTTTATCCACTTCAATCGTGGTGCCTTCGACGGCTTTATACTGCTTACCGCCAGATTCAATAATTGCATACTTCATTGTTATACCTCTCCAATCTTCACTTCACCGAACACCTTGCGCTTAATTCGCCAGGCTGCGGGGAAGTTGGGGATTAAAAAATAATACACACAAAATTACAAGCCGCCTTTTGACAGCGCAGATGATTATACATTGCATGCATTTCATTGTCAAGATTGTGTTTAATAAAAGTT
>CAZQSG010000008.1:0-39043 GCA_964595925.1 uncultured Anaerolineaceae bacterium
TCAATTCCAAAGATCATAGGAGAAGTTGAACGGTCAGAATCAATCACAATTAAGGGCCTAAATCGTTATGGACAACCATTTAAGCTCCGCGCTTCCGGTTGGCTAGCCAGAATTTTCCAGCACGAAGTTGATCACCTGGAAGGCATTCTTTTCACTGATAGAGCAACCAGTCTCAGCATGGTGGAAGGCGAAAATCCAGAAGAAATAGAAGCACAGCAGATCATAATCCCTAAAGGTACTGGGTAGACCTTCGAAACTACTATGCAATTAAAATCGCTTTCTCTCCGAAACTTTCGCCTATTTGAATCACTGGATATTAAAACACCAAATCAGGTCATTCTTATTACAGGTGACAATGCACAGGGTAAAACCAGTCTCTTAGAAGCAATTTATTATATTGCGACGTTATCTTCATTCCATGCCTCGTCAGACCGGCAATTGATTCGATTCAATGCCCGTCGAAATAATGAAGACATCGCCGTTTCTCATATCATTGCAGATTTTGAAACCAACGGGCAAACTCGCCATATTGAAATTCGACTCATCTTACAACCCGATCGAAACGGAAATTCTCGGTACTCGAAAGAAATACTAATCGATAATGCCAAAAAGAAAACCGGCGAGGCAATCGGAAAATTCAATGCTGTTTTATTTTTGCCAGAAATGACACAAATCATCGATGGTGCTCCAGAAATGCGTAGAAGATACTTGAATCTGATGATCGCCCAGGCAAATCCTCGCTATATTCAGAAATTAAGCCAGTATAATCAGGCAATTACCCAGCGTAATGCATTGCTTAAATTAATCGCTGAAAAACAAAGTATTCCTGAACATCTTGAAATTTGGGATCAAAATATTGCATCACTCGGCGCCTATTTAATCAAAGAACGAATCAAAGTAATCAATCAATTGGAACTAGAAGCCCAATTCACTCACCATGAATTAAGTCATGGAAAAGAAAGTTTTAAAATCTTCTATACACCATCCTTTGATCCTGCCAGACCGAACAAAATCAAACAAAATGGTTTATTTGAAACCATCCAATTTCAGGAACCCATCTCCAGAGACCATTTACAACTAGAAGAGATCGAACAATTATTTCTGGAATCTCTGAAAAAAACTCAACAAATTGATATCATTCGCGGTGTTACTACAATTGGTCCTCACCGCGATGAAATCCGGTTTTTTTCCAACAATACCGATTTAGGAAAATATGGTTCTCGTGGACAAATTCGGACTTCATTAATTGCGCTTAAATTTGCTGAATCCCACTGGCTAAAATCTGCCACCGGTCAACAACCAGTGATGCTTTTTGATGAGGTTTTGGCAGAATTGGACCAGCATCGTCGCAAAGACTTGCTCCATTATCTGCTGCAGAACCAGCAAAAATTCTTAACGACAGCTGATCTAAATCTTTTCTCTTCTGAATATCTCACCCATAGTAAAATATGGAAAATTCAAAACGGGATCATAAAATATCCAGAGAAGTGAGATTTATTTCTCCCCGAGTAAAGGACGTTTTGACGGAATACCAACCCGTCGTGGATACATAGCTGGCGTAGTAGCGACTTTATCAATCACCACCAGATACCGTTCCTCAACCACACTGGGCAGTATAACGTGAATTATCTTTCGAAGTTTTCCACCCAAAACATGCATTGCATATTCCGCTTTTTGTGCTTCAGCAGGACCTGTTTCACCTTTTTGAGCAACAACAATTCCATTTACAGATACAAGTGGCAAAAGGTATTCGGAGAGGATTGGTAAAGATGCAACGGCTCTGGCAATCGCACAATCATATTTTTCACGGTGTTTAGAATCTCTGCCGATGTCCTCTGCACGCGCTTTAACCACTTTTACGCCAGATAAATTCAATTTTTCCGTGATATGTTCACAAAATTGAACCTTCTTACCAACAGATTCAACCAGAGCCAGGTCGATTTCAGGATGAATAATTTTTATCACAATCCCAGGAAATCCAGCACCCGATCCAACATCAACGAGCCTGTTAATTCTGCACTCTTTGAAAATCAAGGAAGTAGATATAGAATCTAAAAAATGCTTGCTTCGGATTCCTTCTGAATCACTGATTGCAGTTAAATTTATAACTTCATTCCAGTCTTGTAATTCTCGTTCATAAAGCTCAAATTGACGAAGCTGATGATCACTCAACCGAATATCAAATAATTTGTTAGCATAGTTTCTCAACGATTCCATCTTCATACGATTATTATACTCATGAAATACTATTCTTTCATTAAGTTAATAAACTGTTCTTATAATACAATTGAAGAAAATAAAAGGAAATATTCAACATAAACACATTAATAAAGCTGTTTAAAATAAAGAAAGATACCCTATGATGAAATTTGATGGATTTACTGAAAGAGCTGAGGAAGCTGCTCAGCGAGCTGCTGAAATTATCCAACGCTATGGACACAATCAGATTGACACTGAACATATCCTTCTGGCTTTGATTGAGCAGCCTGAAGGCACTGTTTCTCAAATTTTAGACTATCTGAAAACTGATCCCGCTATTATCACAGACCGTCTTGACTACATCTTGCGAAGCACCCCCAAGGCCAATATCTTTGGCGGTAGCCAGGGGCAGGTGTTTATCACACCCCGCGCAAAACGTGTCATTGAAGCCGCCCACGAAGAGGCTAAACGGTTAGGAGATCAATATGTTTCGACCGAGCATCTTTTCCTGGCAATTCTGGAAGAGAAAAACACACCTGCTTCTAGAGTGCTCGAAAGAACCGGGGCCACAAGAATCCGCGTGGATGAGGCCATTACTCATATTCGCGGTGGTCAAAAAGTTACCGATCGCAATTCTGAAAAACGTTATAAAACCTTAGAAAAATATTCCCGCGACCTGACCCAAATGGCTCGTGAAGATAAACTGGACCCTGTAATAGGGCGCGATGAAGAAATATTGCGTGTCATTCAAGTTCTTTCACGCAGAAGAAAAAACAATCCTGTTTTAATTGGTGAAGCTGGTATCGGAAAAACTGCAATTGTTGAAGGTCTCGCCCTGAAGATTGTCAGTAATGATGTTCCTGAATTATTGCTCGGTAAACGTGTCGTGGCTCTTGACCTCAGCTCAATGATCGCTGGATCACGTTTTAGAGGTGAATTTGAAGAACGACTTAAGGCCTCTATCAACGAAGTAAAGAATTCTGAAGGTGAAATTATCCTCTTCATTGATGAAATGCATACTATGGTCGGTGCGGGCGCAGCCCAGGGGGCATTAGATGCCTCAAACATGCTGAAACCAGCACTGGCTCGCGGTGAACTTCAATGCGTAGGGGCAACTACCACTGATGAATATCATAAATACATTGAAAAAGATGCAGCACTTGAACGACGTTTTGCTCCCGTTTATATTGAGGAGCCAAGCATTGAAGAAACGATTAAAATGCTTCAAGGACTCAGAGAACGATACGAATTACATCACAAGGTACATTTTGATGACCAGGCACTCGTAGCAGCAGCTCAACTCTCCTCTCGTTATGTCTCTGACCGTCATTTACCTGATAAAGCCATCGATCTGATGGATGAAGCCGCCGCACGATTACGCGTTGCTCTCTATTCTTTGCCGGGTGATTTAAAAAAGATGAAAACAGAAATAGATATCTTGAAAGCCGATGAAGAAAAAGCTGGCTTTGAACGTGATTATGAACATGCAGCCATTAAAAAACACGAACGACTGTTGTTAGAAGAAGAATTTAACCGAAAGAAAGAGGTCTGGGAACAGGAACAAAGACTGGATGAAATTGTCGATGTAGAAGATATTGCCTACGTCGTCCACCAATGGACCGGTATCCCTGTCACCCAGATGATGGAAACAGAAGCGGAACGTCTGCTTCATATGGAAGAGAACCTTCGGAAAATAGTTATCGGTCAGGATCAAGCCATAACAGTGATTTCGGATGCGATCCGCCGCGCACGATCTGGCCTCAAAGATCCGCGCCGGCCAATCGGGTCATTTATCTTCATTGGCCCATCTGGTGTCGGCAAAACCGAATTGGCCAAAGCACTGGCAGAATTCATGTTCGGCGATGTCGATGCTCTTGTTCGATTAGATATGAGTGAGTATCACGAGGAACATACTGTTTCACGCCTCTTTGGGGCTCCTCCAGGATATGTGGGTTATGAAGAAGGTGGTCAATTGACCGAATTAGTTAGAAAACGACCTTACCGCGTGATTCTCTTTGATGAGATTGAAAAAGCTCATCCCGAAGTATGGAACGCTCTCCTTCAAATTCTAGATGATGGCCGCCTAACCGACGGACAGGGCCGTGTCGTTGATTTCCGCAATACAGTTTTACTCATGACTTCCAACCTGGGCACAGAATATGTAGGACAAAGCACACCCCTTGGATTCTTGCAAAGTAAAGACGCTGAAAGAGAAGCTAAAGAGGCCCAGGAAAAAATTGAAAAATCACTTAAACGCGCATTCCGTCCTGAGTTCCTAAACCGGATTGACGAAGTTGTTATTTTCAATCATCTCACCCATGAGCAAATGCTCCCTATTGTGGATTTGCAAATGAAGGAAATACAATCTCGCTTATTAGAGAGCAACCTTCATGTTGAACTTACAGATGCAGCCCGTCAGTGGTTTGCAGATGAAGGTTATAATGAAGACTTCGGAGCTCGACCTCTCCGCCGTGTCCTCCAGAAACAAATTGAAAGCCCTTTAGCAAAACGCTTGCTGAGCGGTGGATTAAATCCTGGAGATACCATTCTGATTGATATTATAGAAGAAGATGGTGAAAAACAAGTTATTTTCAAGAATGAAGTTATTCTAACAACCTTGGACGCATAAATTAATTCAATTTAAAAAACCACGGTGGTCTAAATGATCACCGTGGTTTTTATTTGTTTTTATAAAGTTAGGTTTCTGAATTAAAACCTGCCTTTAAAATTAAATTATAATTCCTTCTTGCAGAAGAACCAATCTACACATTCGTAGCCTTCATGCATTCGAGTTTCTGCTTCATCTTTGGTGGCAGGAGGAGGTACGATAACCTTATCCCCGGGTTGCCACCCTTCTGGTGTCGCAACATGGTGTTTATCAGAAGTCTGAAGTGCTTCGACAAGACGTACAAATTCTGGAATTGAACGACCATTTTCCAGTGGATAATAAACCATCGCACGTAAAATTCCCTTATCATCGATCACAAAAACAGTGCGGACAGCTTGCGTTGTACTGGCGCTGGGCTGTACCATTCCATATTTATGTGCAACGTTCATAGAAATGTCTTCAATGATTGGGAACGGAATATCTACTCCAAATTTTTCCTTGATGGCGCGAATCCAGGAAATATGGGAAAAGATACTATCGATGGATAGACCAAGCAGGTCAGTATTCAAGGCTTGAAACTCAGGGTAGTGCTTTGCAAAACCAATAAATTCAGTGGTGCATACAGGTGTAAAATCGGCAGGATGAGAGAATAGAATTAACCATCTACCCTTGTAGTCTGAAAGACTTTTGACACCATCAGTGGTTTTAGCAGTAAAACCAGGGGCAGGTTCATTCAATTTAGGTAATGAAAATACTTCGGTTACAGTAATTTCATTTTCAGTCATAATAAAACTCCTTAGTATTTATTTTTAATTATCTACATTAATTGTTATTATATCGCTTTTATATATACTATTTATTAATATCAACGAGAAAAGGATTGGTCACTCTGTTCTTTTTACAATAATTTCAAGTCTCGATTATATGAGTCTTAAAACAGCAATTCCGTAAACGCAGATAATCAATGCTAATAGTTCAATGGCTCATCTTTGCAATAGGTGGTAACTTTCGTTTGAATTGATTTCGGCGAACTCGTTTCGCTACATTTTGAACAAAAAGGGAATCAAACCCCATCTTAATACATTCTTCCGTGGTATACCGCTTATCAATCAGCAGATATAGCAGTCGATCTACTTCAGCGTAGGTATACCCCAATTCACCTTCGTCAGTCTGCCCGGCCCACAAATCAGCAGTCGGAGGTTTTTCAATAATAACATTAGGGACGCCTACAGCCCAAGATAATTCCTTCACCTGAGCCTTATACAAATCACCTATCGGGTTGATCGCACAGGCTGAATCACCAAACAAAGTTGTGTATCCCAATAAAATTTCCGTCTTATTCCCTGTTCCAACAACCAGACCACCAAAAGCTGCTGATTGATCATACAAAGTAATCATCCGACAACGCGCCATAATGTTTCCCTGACGTATCTTACTCATCTCAGGGAATTGGTTGATAAGTCCATCTGCCATTTTTGTGATCTCGATCGTCTTACTCTGAATCCCTAGATCATCAATAATCAGTTGAGCATGATCCAAAGAAGCCTGAGAAGATGTCTTGTACGGCATCCGAACAGCTAAAATATTTTCAGGTCCCAAAGCTTCAGCTGTCAGATAACAACTTAATGCTGAATCAATCCCACCTGATAATCCTATTACAGCTTTTGTGAATCCTGCACATGTGATTTCACTACGAATAAATCCAACAAGGATATCTCTTACCAGAGCTGTATCAATATTTAAATCAGGAAATTCAGCTTTCGGCTTTTGAATATTTTTTCTTCTCATCAATATAACCTCATTAATAAGAATGCAGTAATCACTTACCTCTTTTTTGCATCTTAGCCCAGCTGTCTCTCAGTGCAACAGCTCGATTGAACACTGGTTTTTCTGGAGTTGAATCTTTATCCTGAATGAAATAGCCCTTTCGCATAAACTGGTATTGCACACCGGCCTCTGCCTCAAACAGATAGGGTTCAATTTTTGCATTCATTTCAGTCAAAGATTTCGGATTGATATACATTAAGAAGGATTCACCTTCGGGAACATTATTCGGGTTTTCAACAGTAAATAATCGATCATAAATACGGCATATAGCATCTTTTGCATGCTCAGCCGAAACCCAATGAATGGTTCCTTTAACACGCCGGCCATCAGGAGACATCCCCCCGCGTGATTCAGGATCATATGTAGCACGCAGTTCAATAACTTCGCCATTATCATTCTTGATTACACCAGTGCAGGTGATGTAATATGCCTTGATGAGGCGTACTTCTTTCCCTGGAGAAAGACGGAAATATTTGCGTACAGGTTCTTCCATAAAATCCTCACGCTCAATATAAATTTCTCGTGAGAATGGCAGAATTCTTGACTCAGTTCGCTCTGGATCCTGCGGATATAGTGGCACATTAAATTCTTCAATCTGTCCTTCAGGATAATTTTCAATAACTACTTTTAAAGGATTAAGAACAGCCATAGTTCGCGGTGCTTTTGCTTCCAAATCCTGTCGAAGACAGTATTCTAATAATGCAACGTCTGCAACGCTATTCGTTTTTGCTATACCATTCTGCTCGATAAAATTAAGAATTGCTTCTGGCGTATACCCCCGTCTGCGTAAACCAGCAATTGAAATCATGCGGGGGTCATCCCATCCTGTCACAAACCCCTCTTCCACCATCTGCGAGAATTTTCGTTTACTCATCACTGTGTAGTTTATATTAAGTCTCGAAAATTCTATTTGCTGTGGATGATGTATGCCCAATGCATCACAATACCAATCGTATAGGGGACGATGATCTTCAAACTCCAATGAACATAATGAATGTGTAATACCTTCAATGGAATCAGACAATGGATGTGCGAAGTCATACATAGGATATATACACCACTTATCCCCCGTCTGGTGATGGTGAGCAAACATGATCCGGTAAATCACAGGATCGCGCATATTCAAATTGGGAGACGCCATGTCGATTTTTGCTCGTAATGTATACTTCCCTGTCTTAAACTCTCCTCTCCTCATCCGTTCAAAAAGATCTAAGTTTTCTTCAATAGAACGGTTCTTATAAGGGCTTTCTTTTCCAGGTTCAGTCAGGGTTCCGCGGTATTCACGCATCTCCTCTGCGCTTAATTCACAAATAAAAGCTTTGCCAAGTTTAATTAATTGAATAGCGTATTCATAAATCTGGTCAAAATAAGAGGATGCATAATAAAAGCGGTCTTCCCAATCATAACCAAGCCAATGAATGTCTTCTTTTATCGCTTCAATAAAATCAGTATCCTCCTTAGTTGGATTTGTATCATCCATACGAAGATTACATTGCCCGCCAAACCGCTCTGCCGTTCCAAAATCAATATAAATGGCTTTGCAATGGCCGATATGCAGCTGCCCGTTTGGTTCAGGTGGGAACCGTGTGTGCACTACACCATTGAAACGCCCACTTTTATTATGCTCATCAATAATATCCCAGATGAAATTTGATTTCTTTTCAATTGCTTCCGCTGTTTTAATCTCTTTTGCCATCTTCATCTCCAGGTAAAACTTGATAGTTTGTATAGAGTATCCCCGTCCCCTGCTGGTTAATAATTGTATCAGTTATATATCATAGCCGTCAAAAATGAAACTGGTAATTGTTTTACCAAAAAGCATTTTTAATAAAGCGCCCTATCTCAGTTTAGATATGTTAAGATATTTAAGAAGAATTGTTAATATATTTTTTATTTGACATTTCAGATTATTCCGATTATTATATTCAAAGATTTGAATATAGGGACAAGATAAAACCCCCTTTTACTAAGTAGATATCGTTAATTTTTTTATAAGGAAATTTGAAAATGACTTCAGTACCACTGCATGTAACAGATCAAGAATTTGAAGAAACCGTATTAAAGAACGAATTACCAGTCATTGTTGACTTTTGGGCGCCATGGTGCGGTCCTTGCCGGATGGTTGGCCCTATTTTGGAGAAATTTGCAAAAGAATACGAGGGTAAAATTATCATTGCAAAGGTGAATACAGATGAAAATCAATTATGGGCAAGCAAATATCATGTCCGTGGTATTCCCACCATGCTCTTCGTTCTTAACGGAGAAATTGTAAAACAACAAGTTGGCGCCCTCCCTGAACCCATGCTGCGACAAGCTGTTGACCAATTATTGGAAAGCGTCCCCGCAGCATAATATCCCCCTACAATAACGAATAAACGGCACGATACATAAGACTCGTGCCGTTTATTCGTTAACAAGATTAATCAGATATAATCGTACTATGATTGAAATTCGATCAGGCAACGGTGACCTGAATAAAAAGAAATCGTTTATTACTGTAATCATTATCACTCTGATTGGCAATCTTGTTCTTGCGGTTAGCAAAGGATGGATCGCCTCTGTTACTGGCAGCGCAGCTCTTTACTCAGACACCGCAAATTCAATTTCGGATGTGATCTACTCGATTCTGGTTGCTATCGGTCTCTTTATCGCCATACAGCCTCCTGATCGCTCTCACCCGCAAGGCCATAGCCGATTTGAGCCACTGGTTGGCATGGCGGTTACAGCCGCCATGTCTATAGCTGCATATGAATCTGGACGCAACGCCATCGAAAAAATCATCACTGGGCCGCAATCTATTCCCTTATCTTTACCAGTTTTCATTCTGATCGCCAGTGCATTGGTAAAAACGTTAATGTTCTTCTTCATCCGAAAAATCGGGAAGAAGCACAGGAGCCCTTCACTCCGAACAATCGCAGTAGATAACCTGACCGATATTTTCACCTCGGTCGGTGCTTTTATTGGAATCCTTGCCTCCAATTGGCTTGCGCCGATCGCTGATCCCATCGCTGGTTTAGTGGTTTCTTTTTGGATCATAATTGCTGCTTTTAAGTCCGGGAAAGAAAACTTGGCTTATCTCACCGGTGCGACTGCTCCTGCTGCAATTAAAGACATCATAAGAAGTTCCGCAGAAGAAATTGAAGGGGTCGTTGAAGTACACCATCTAATAACAGAATATGTGGGGCCAAATCTGGTAGTTGACATGCATGTCACAGTCAGTGACCAGCTTCAATTTCTAGAAGCTCATAAAATTAATGATTTAATCACAGAAGCTGTTGAGCAAATTCCTGAAGTTGATCGAGCTTATATTCACCTCGAACCATTTACGGATTTGTGATCTAATTATTCGAGCAAGGCTCATCCCCACACACAGCCTATATCCAAACTGCTAGAATGTATAAGAAGTTTATATATAATTCCCTTTATGACTATTCCTCTATTGACATATTGTCTATAGAATGTTATTGTTTAATTATAATATTGGCTTTGGAGAATTTTATGCAAAACGGTTATGGTAGAGGTCATGGCAGAGGTGCGGGCCGCAGACAGAGTGGTCGTCGTCGCAGGATCATCAATTTTCTTCGTCCTTGCATTCTTCTTACATTGACCAAAGGAAAAGCACACGGGTACAACCTGCTTTCTGAAATTGGAAAATTTGGTTTTGACCCGGTAGAATATGATGCCAGCCTTGTTTACCGCAGCCTTAGAGACATGGAAGAGAGAGGTTTTGTCATATCTAGTTGGAACGATGAAGAAAGTCTGGGGCCCCAAAGAAGGGTTTATAAAATCACAGAAAGAGGCAGACTCCATCTTGATGATTGGATAACAGATCTTCGCCGTGTCCATAATGAACTAGAAGCAGTTCTCCATGCTTATGAAAACTTATAATCCAATACATAGAAAGGAGTAATTTATTATGCCATTACGTGATCAGACAGGCCCAATGGGTGAAGGCCCGCTTACAGGTAGAGGGATGGGACCCTGCAATCCAAACCAAACAGGAATAAATCGTGCCGGCTTTGGTTTCGGCCGCGGTTTCGGAAGAGGGTTTGGAAGAGGAAACTTTGGAGGCTTCGGACGCGGTTTCGGAAGAGGATTTGGCTTTTTTCAGACCTATTCGAATGTTCCGACACAATCAGAGGCGGAGGTTTTGAAAAACCAGGCGTCGGCCTTAGAAGAAAGTCTCTCTCAAATTAAAAAAAGACTTGACGAACTTGAAAAATAATTCATAAAACAATCAATATAATTTAGGACAGAAAAATATGAAGGTTGCAATTCCAACTCCATCTGATTCAAATGACACACTTGCCAATCCAAGATTCGGCCGTGCCAACTATTTCTGCATCATTGATACTGAAACAAGTGTGAAACAATTTATTCCAAATCCTGCGACACAGGCCGCACACGGAGCAGGTGTTCAGGCAGGACAAATCCTCGTTGATAACAATGTTGAGGCCGCAATTAGCGCCAAATATGGCCCAAATGCTGAACAGGTGTTACATTCTGCAAATATTAAAATGTTCTTATACCCTGATACCGGCACATTGGGTCTTGATGAACTAATCCAGGCATTAACCGCAAATCAACTTAAAGAGATTTAATTCTTCTAGAGGATTTTTCATGATCAAAATTGCTGTAGCCAGTGGAAAAGGCGGAACTGGAAAAACAACAATCGCAACCAGCTTAATGCAAACGGCACCTAAAGGGAACAACATTCTCTTAGACTGTGACGTAGAGGCGCCAAATGCACATATTGCCCTAAAACCAGAATCATTGTCGACAGAACCTGTGCACAAACTTATTCCACATGTAGATCGCGATCTATGCACTTATTGTGGGAAATGTGCACAGGAATGTCGATATAATGCAATATCTGTTTTCAACCATAAAGCTTTGGCTCAACAAAATATACTTGTATTCCCAAACTTGTGCCACGCATGCGGTGTGTGCAGTGCCGTTTGCCCGGAAAAGGCCATCACTGAGATAAAGCATCAAATTGGAACGATTAATTTCGGAAACTTGCCTGATGGTGGTGGTAAATTTGCAAATGGAGAACTCAAAATCGGTTCAGCTCTGGCAACACCTATTATTGAGAACCTGAAAAAGAAATACCTGAACGAACCCTGGGATATAGTGATTTTAGACTCACCTCCTGGCGCATCTTGTGCGGTTGTCGAAACATTAAAAAACACTGATTTTGTGATCCTTGTTACTGAGCCCACTCCATTTGGCCTCCATGACCTGCTCATTGCCATTCAATTAGTAAAAAACATGGGAATCAAAGCCGGTATCGTCATCAATCGAGATGGAATAGGCAACATTGATCTGGAGAAAATCAGTAAGGAACAAAATCTCCCCATCCTGATGAGAATTCCCATGAAAAAAGAAATTGCTCAGCATTTAGCGAATGGTGAATCCCTTGTCGGTGCATTTCCTGAATACTATGAGAAATTCAATCAGTTACATTCAAAAATAAACCAGCTTATAACAATCGGAGAACTCTCATGAACCAGCTTGTTATCCTGAGTGGTAAAGGTGGTTCGGGGAAAACAAGCGTCACTGGTGCTTTATGCTCTATTATCGCTGCCGATCCTGATATCCATTCTCTTGTATTGGTGGATGCTGATGTAGATGCATCCAATCTTGAACTGCTTATTAAACCGAAACGAATCCATACAGAAGATTTTTCGGGTGGTGAAGTAGCAAGCATTGACCCGGATCAATGTATAGCCTGTGGAAAATGCAAACAAGCTTGTCGCTTTGATGCCATCTCCGTTCAAAATAATATTTTTCAAGTAGACCCAATCTCGTGTGAAGGTTGTGGTCTCTGCAAAATTGTTTGCCCAGCAGACGCGGTTTCATTCACCATCCAGCAAAATGGCCATGCCTACCAATCCGATACCGCTTATGGGCGGCTATTTCACGCCGAATTATTTCCCGGTAGTGAAAATTCAGGAAAATTAGTTGCAAAAATCCGGCAGCAGGCACAGGAACATGCTCAAAAAACTCAATCAAATTTGATTATCATTGACGGACCTCCTGGAATCGGCTGTCCGGTCATCTCAACCGTTACGGGAGCAAGCCACGCATTGATTGTCGCAGAACCGTCCCTATCTGGGATTCATGACATGGAAAGAATCCTTGAAACAGTTACCCATTTTGACGTGCCGGCAATGGTATGCATCAATAAATATGACATTCACCCCAAAGGGACGGTAGAAATTGAAACCTATTGTGACAAACACAAAATCCCGATCATTGGAAAATTGCCTTTCGATGAAAAAGTGACGCATTCAATGATTAATGGGCAACCCATTACTACCTATTACCCGGTATCAGAAACAAGTCAAATTCTACATAATTTTTGGGGTAAAATTAAAACAACCCTCGAACTCTAGTATTTTTAAGGAGAATTTATGAAAATCGCGATCTCTACAATAGATAATAATGGCCTGGAAAGCAAACTGAGCCCGCATTTTGGCCGCTGTCCCTTTTATATGATGGTGGAAACAAAGGGTGAAGAAATCCTATCAGTGGAGGGTGTTGAAAACCCTTATTATTCATCTCACGGCCCAGGAATGGTTCCCGAATTCATCAACAAACAGGGCGTAGATGTAATGATCAGTGGTGGTATGGGAGGCAGCGCCATTGCTTTCTTTAAAGAATTTAAAATCGGTGTTGCCACTGGCGCTTCAGGTACCGTCAAGGAAACTCTTCAAGCTTACTTTGATGGAAACCTCCGGGAAGCAGCTCCTTGTAATCACGAAGACCACAACCACTAATAATCCCAATAACCTTTCATAAAAAACACCTCCCGTATCTATTCTACGAGAGATGTTTTTGTTTTGTGTCCACCCTATAAGGGTAGTTCATTTCACTATCGGGTGTTTTTCCTCCTCTTTCCTTCTTCACAATCACGGTGCCTAGGAGTTCACATTTCCCCCAAAAGCTCTTTTGCATTCTCCAGAGTAAATCGGATGAGTTGCAGGGTCTCGATCAGACGATTAAATTCCATACCCTTGCGCCAGGTTTCCGCCTTCCTCACCAATGATTCCCATTGAGGATAAGCTCCAACAAACCATTCGGCAGCATCACTCTTTGAAACAACATCAGCGAATTGGATTGTATAAAATGATCGACACATCGTCACAACCGCATAGGCTTGATACTCATCAGCCGCTAATAATGATTGATCTGTGAGCTGTGGATACCACCAGTTTTTTAGTATGCCATAGGCTGCGTTCATGAGATCGCTTGAAGATACGGGAGCGATTAAGGACTTGATTTCCGGTCCAGTAACTTTAATTCCCTTTTCACGAAGCACATAGCGTTGAATAACCCAATCAATTCCATGCCCATCTATAGCAAATGTACCATCACATCGCAATGCCGGGTGAATTGCATGTTTGGCATCATACCGCCATAGCTCCTTTCTAGGAATATAGGAACCTTCCAAAATTTTTGCCCCATACAGATCGCTTTCAAACAACACCTTATGCATCTCTCTGAGGTTTTCCAGGGTTCCGCTATCAAGAATCTCTTTGGTAACAACCAGAAAATCAATATCACTCCGGTCTTCCTCAAAAGCAGATAATGCCAGGGAGCCGTGTAAATAGAGTCCCACAAATTGATTCTTTAGCACCACTTGAAGCTGTTGATGCAAGGTCTCAATCAAAGGCTGAAGCTGCTCTGGTTGAATTTCCAAATCCTTCATATGATATAGCTCAAATTATGTTTGCTATTTTTTTTCGAAACCCAATTATAACATTCGCACTTTATGCAATCCTGCCAACCGCGCTTTGAAATATTGTCCAATCAACACCTATTCCAAGTCTTCAGACTTATTCAATTTATATTTACTTATTGCGTCTCGAATTTTATATAATTATGAGACGCAATAAGTGCTGTATGGATGTCACGCAGAATCTATATCTTTACACCTGAATTGAGGCAAGTTCTTTCTGCCAATCCATCACCACCGTTACTCCAGCGGATTTAGCGATTAAGCTTAACATTTCCACATTTTCATAAATACCTGAAGGAGGTGTTAATGAAGCCTGTGCTTTCTGTAACTGTCCTGATAGACTTAGATAATGCCCGCTTTCTTCAGTCCAATTCGTAGCAGGCAATATCAAATCTGCCGCATCAGTTAATCTGGAATTACAAGAAGAGTGCACAATTAGAAAATCTGCCTGGCTTAAAGGATCAATTAAATGGTCGATATCAGAATCATCCCCAATAGCGGCAAACACAACACGTCCATCAGCTTTCCACTCTCCAGTCAGCCCAAATACTTTAGCAGCATGACTGTTCGCTTTTCCTCGTTTCCCAAACATATCAGGAGATACAACTGCTTGTTTAGGATCATCAATCACAGCCAATACCTCATGATAGTCGTTTCCAGATTCTTCTGTGCTGACAATCATTTCACAACCCAGGGCCTGAAATAATTGCTTGAAGGTATATAATGCCTCAATCGACAATCTAGCAGAGATCATTCCCATTGAAGGTTGTTTTCTGAAACGCTTGACAATAATTTGAATTGCTTCTTCCCAACTGATGGGTTCTAATTTCCCATTTTTCCGAATGAGCGGTGTTTTAAGACGTGGTTTCCCAATCTTTTCTACAGCTTTAAACCGCCCTTTTTCACAGAGAACTCCTTGATTAATTTCTCCATCCCAATCACCGAACACTTTCATCAGCTGGTTTGACCTGGCGTACACTGTTGTTGCGCATCCCAGGCCACATTCGACACAAATACTTTTCGTTACATCTGCTACAGCATCATTTCCCATATAAAGGCTATGCTTGTCCATTATTGCACCAGTAGGACAGACCTGCAGACAGGTTCCACACTTCACACATGAACTTTCTCCCCAGGGAATTCCATTATCCGTTGTCAGAATCATATCTGCTCCGCGGTTCATTGGCACAATAGTATGCTGTCCTGAAAGTTCCGTACAGGCTCGCACACACCTTTGACACAAAATACACCGGTTTTGATCCCAGACCAACCATGGATGAGAAGAATCAACTGGGAATTGTTCCCAGCTTGGTTGAATAGGCCAATGGTCCATCTCTGCTTTATAGGCAGCTGTCTGAAGCTCACAATCACCATTCGTGGCAGGGCAATACATACAGAAATGGTTTCGTTCACCAAACAGCAGTGAAAGAACAAATTTCCTCGATTTCTGCACCTTCTCGGTATTCGTATGCACCACCATTCCCTCTTGAACGGGATATGTGCAGGAGGTTTGCAAGGTGCTGATACCCTCTATCTCTACTACACAAATTCGGCAGCCACCATGCGGAGTCAGATGCTCAAATTCGCACAAATGAGGTATTTCAATTCCAGCCTTCTGTGCTGCTCGTATTACAGATGTTCCCTCTTGTGCTTCAATTTTCAATCCGTCAACAGTAATATTTACCATCTTGAACCCTGCCTTTAATTACGTTAATTGTTTTTACTCGTCATATTGCAAACACCAGAAGGACAAATACCGTCTTTTATATGCGCCGCAATCTCATCTCTAAAATACTTCATTCCCCCTGTTAAAGGTATGCCAATTGCATTCCCCAAACCACAATTTGCTCCCTCACGTAATTGATTTGCAAAAAGCTCTAGCATTTCAAGGTCATCTTCTTTTCCTTTTCCTTCAGAAATTCGTGTCAATATTTCATGTCCCTTCCTTGAACCGATTCTGCATGGACCGCAACGACCACAGCTTTCTTTCTTAAAAAAGTTAAACACTACCTTGAGCAAATCAACGATACAAGTCGTCTCATCACATATTAATAATGAACCTGAACCCAGGAAAATTCCATCCTCCTGATATGCTTCATAACACAGAGGCACATCCTGCAAACTGGCGGGAACGATGGAACCGCTTGAACCACCGGTTAGGGCAAGTTTGAAAACCGAGTCTTTTTCCATTCCCCCCGCAAAGTTCTCAATGATTTCCCTTATCGTAACTCCCATCGGGACTTCGATATATCCCTTGTGGTTAACTTTCCCCAACAGGGTAAACACTTTTGTGCCTTTGCTTTTTTCAGTTCCGATATGACTATACCAATCAGCACCGTTCAAAATAATGGGAGGAACATTTGCAAGCGTTTCTACATTATTCACCAACGTAGGCTTCCCCCATAACCCGGAAGTTGTTGGATATGGCGGCCGGCGGCGAGGTTCCGCACGTTTTCCTTCTATCGATTCAATCAGAGCGGTCTCTTCTCCACATACATACCCGCCTGCGCCAGAATGCACATGGATATTGAACTCAAATGAACTCCCCAGGATATGCTCTCCGAGAAATCCATAATCTCGCGCCTGCTTAATTGCCATTTGCATCCGCTCGCGGCACTTTCCATACTCTCCTCGAATATAGATATAGCCCTCATCCGCTCCCACGGCATAAGCTGCAATCGTCATCGCCTCCACAATACTGTGAGGGTCATTCTCAAGGATTAGGCGATCTTTAAAAGCACCTGGTTCACTTTCATCTGCGTTACAGATGACATATTTTTTATCACCCTCCACCTTCCTCACAAATCCCCATTTAACCCCTGTAGGGAATCCCGCTCCCCCACGTCCCCGTAGTCCTGCATGTTTAATTTCTTCGATAACTTCTTGGGGAGACATGCTTTTTATTGCTTTTTGTAATGCGACATATCCCTGTTCCTGGACATATTGATTGATGCTTTGAGGATCAATTACTTCTGCCCGTCGTAAAACAACTCTCTCTTCTACTGATTGATTCACATTCATTTAGCCACCTGTTTTTTCAACCTTCAGAAACTTTCGGGGTTTGGATCTACTTATAATGCTTTAATATATCTGGCAAAGATTCTTTGCTTACATTGCCATACAATTCATCGTCAATTACCAGAATTGGGCCCTGCGCACATTGGCCTAAACAACTTGTTTTTAATAAGGTCCACCGATTATCAGTACTGGTTCCACCAACTTGAACACCCAGAATTTCTGGCAAATAATCAATTAGTGCCTGTCCACCAGCAACATGACAGGGAGCACTTTCACACACAAGAACCAGATGACGTCCGCGGGGTTCAGTAAAAAGCATGGTGTAAAAGCTGGCAACTGAGTACACCTCCCCCACAGGGAGCCCCATTAATCGTCCAATCTCAACAAAAGCCTGCTTGGGCAGGTATCCCAACTCGTCGCTTAAAGCATGGAGAATACCCACTAGCTCTGATCGCTCGGTACCCAAACGAGAAACCACTGCCTCTACTACAAGCTTTACCTGTTGTTCATCTAACTCAATTGTTCTATCCATCAATTACCTTGCCTTTTGTTGATCAATTAAATTTTATATAAGATAATCTAACAGAATTCATTCTATTATCCGATAAGCACACTCAAAAAAGTAATCATTGCTTATAAGCTATCATCGAAAATAAGTTATTGAAAAATTTGTAGAATATGAAACTAATCAAAATTCACAAAAAACAGAAAATATTGGGCAGTTGCTAATAATTTTTTTTTAGAAATGTCATTTTGAAAAAGTGGACCATTTAATGTAGTTTAAGACGTTGTAAACACTTGGATAAATTGAGGTGAAGAAGATTTTTTTGGTTTTTTTGTTAGATTTTACATTAGATGGCTGTTTATGAATATGATTATACAAAATTTCACAAAGTATGCAATGGACAAATGTAATAATTTCTGCAAATGAAAAAAGCAATCCTATAGAATTACTAGGATTGCCCTTTCTTCTTCAAATTTAAAACGCCTTGTTCATAGTTCGAATTTTATGCCTGAGTACGTGTACCCCCAGGGGGAATCGAACCCCCGTTTTAGCCTTGAGAGGGCTATGTCCTGGGCCGCTAGACGATGGGGGCTTCTAGCAAAAGGATTTTATCATAGCAATAAAACTGCGTCAATCAAGAACCATTTCTCCCACGAACAGCAACTCGAACACCATTTTCAACAGGTTCTTCTGAGACCAATATCAAATAACCGCCACCGCCTGCCCCAGAAAGTTTCCAGCCTAGAGCTCGATTTTTATACTCATCAATTAGTTTTGCTACAATCGGCGTCATCATATTCGGGAACATCTCGATCTGCGCATCAAAAGAAGCCTTAAAATGCTTTCCAAATTCTCTCGCGTTCTTTGCTTTTATAGCTTCCCAAACACCATCCGCGGCATCCGCCAGTCGCTTTGCACCTTCAGAAGTGATATTTGTATCGTCTAACACAGCATATCCGTCATGACGAGGCCCCAAGGGAATTAAATAAAAGAGATTTTCAACGAAATCAAGACCCGCCTCATCAGTGATCGTTTCAAAGTGGGATGGCCAATATTCGTTCTTAAAAAAACTATACGTTAAACCCGGCATTGCAATTCCTATTGAATCTTGAGCACCAGATATTTCTTTAGTTCCAGGAGGATTATCATAACAAAAAAGAACCTTAGCGTTTTTCTCTGGGATACCTAAAGGCAGATGATTACCCCATAGCTCAATCGCAGATCGTCTGGTACTGGATGCCATTCCACTTCGCTCATTAAAATCAATCGTTGGTTCCAATGAAACAGTAACCACCGCACCCGGATGATGTTTTGAAACAAAAGGTTGATCTAGCCAACCCCCTGCGACATCAATCCGATAAGGGATTCGGCATGTTCCACGAATTGCGGTGGTCGAGCGTGCAAGCAATCCGTCTCGAGGATCGCGCTTTAAAACCACATACTCTATCCCCAGCTCTTTCATTAGCCCTCGCTTCTGAGGAGTATTCCCATCTTCATTAACAATGAAAATATCTGGCATTCTTTCCCGCAAATCAATTTCAAAATCCAGGTAGCTAGACCCCTTAGAAATAAAGGCCTCTTTTATACAGGAGACAGATTCAATCATGAACTTGCGTTCTTCTTCTGAATTAAAAGGAACTCTTCCTTTCAATTCAAATAATGTTCTATCAGAACCCAACGCAACAATCAAATCCCCATATGCGGCAGCTTGTTGAAAAAACTCCACATGCCCACTGTGCAGCATATCGAAACATCCGCTGACAAAAACCGTTTTTGTCATGATTAATAACTCCATTCCTTCTTAGAAATTTCACATCAAATAATATTATACATGACTCCATTTGATTTCATCTGGTAAAATCAAGTTTCAAATGATGCTTTTTAAAACATGATTTACGTTGACAAAATTGGTATCGTAAAGGTTAAAGAACCTTACCCTGAATCCATTTAGGTGATTATGAGAAACAAACGATTTGGTGCATTCTTTATACTGCGCTTTCTTGCTTTAGCATTAATTTTTTCAGCAACTCTATTATTAGGGTTGAATTTAATTTCGTATAGTAGACTTAGAGGCGGTCTGCCGGCTGGTCTAAAAGTTGCTGGAGTAAATGTGGGGGGTCTTAGCCAGGAACAGGCAGCAAACCGAATTATTAAAGTTTACAGCCTGCCTGTTGAAATTAATTATCAGGACGCTGTTTTCCAAATCAACCCATCGATTGTCGGTTTTGATTTAGACATTGAAGCGATGCTGACTGCTGGAGACCTTCAGCGTCTTGATCAACCTTTTTGGGAGGCCTTTTGGGATTACCTCTGGGGCAAACTACCAGAAGTTGAAGAAATCCCGTTGCGGGCCAGTCTTGAGGAAGATCAACTCCGTCAATATCTAAAGAATGAAATTTCACCCCGTTACGATCAGGAAGCAATTCCATCATTCTCTTTGAGTGGTTCATCCCGCTTCGATGCAGGTCAAACAGGGACTCAGTTAGATATTGAACGCTCCATACCATCCATCAGAGATGCTTTTTTCTCTGCATCCAACCGTTCAGCAACAATTTATTTTTCAACTATTGATCCTGGGCGGCCTTCCTTTGACTATCTTCACGCGCTTCTTAAACGTAATATCGAAGTCTCTTCTTTTGAAGGGATTACCGAGTTATATCTTCTTGATCTTTCTAGCCGTGAGGAGATTCATTTTGCACTTGATAATGGTGAGGAAGTTCCACCCGATATTGCTTTCACAGCAGCATCCACAATGAAAATTCCCATTATGTTGTCCACCTTCATCGACCAGGATTTGCCACTTCCCGATGCCGTGGACCAAAATCTGATTTATATGATTGAACAATCTAAAAACACTTCTTCTGATCGCCTCATGGAACTTCTTGGAGGTAATCTTGGACCGCTAGTTGTTACAGAAAACCTGCAGGATTTAGGATTTGAAAATACGTTTATCGCCGGTTATTACTATTTCGGTGCACCGTTATTACGTGCTTACGAGACGCCAGCAAACTCACGCAACGATATTTTTATAAATCCCGATCCGTATAACCAGACCGTTTCATCAGAATCAGGTATGCTTTTAGATGACCTGTACCAATGCGCAGAATTTGGCGGCGGCACACTCCTTGCTTTATATCCTGATCAAATAACACAGGGAGAATGTCAGCAAATGATCTCCTACCTTGCAAACAATGAAATCGGGGTGCTCATTCAAGCTGGCCTGCCCGATGGTACCAAAAGCGCACACAAACACGGATGGATTACAGAAGAAGATGGGCTCATTCACACAATTAGTGATGTTGGTATCATCTATTCACCCGGTGGAAACTATGTGCTATGTATTTATCTCTGGCACCCGGTGCAACTATTCTTCGATGATGCTAATTTGCTTTTTGCAGACCTTTCCCAAACCATCTACAATTACTTCAACATTGATGACTAGAATCGAAAGAATTCCCTTCTTCTGATTTTTTATGGTTTGTTAATTGGATTTGTTTGGCGGTTGCGTAGAACCGGTTAGTAGTTTCCTCTTGATGATGTCCAAATAACCTTCAGCACTGCAATCAATCACATTCATAATTTCTTCTTCTAAAGCCCTAATTTTAGGAGCATTTAATCTGTAGATTTCTCTGCTCATCGGATAACGTACTTTTAGATCTGCAAAACGCTCGGATAATGACACAACCTGAGAACCCTTCACCAACTTATCAGCATAAAACACAAGTTTCTGCTCCCAGGTTATCGGTATGGACTCCTCATCCTGCCAAGCAGGAGTATGCCGCCTTGCAATCTCGGCCAGCGCTGGGTACCCTCTCTCCCTCAATAACTTCGCGCCAATTTTCCCATGCATATATCGGCTTGAATCAGGATGTAATTTATCCAGGTCATGCAGCAACCCTCCTCTGTGCGCCAAAATGGGGTCAATTTTATGCCCGTGCATGGCTATGCGCAAAGACAAATCGTAAGAAATTGCGGCAACAGTTTGCACATGCATTAATAATTTATGACTGGCTCCATTCTCAATCAGCCAATTAAAACATGTTTCAATCGATGGGAGCATCTTCTTCAATTTTCCCTGCAAATTCTTCAATTGGAAGCACTCAATGTTCTGTATTGGACTGACACTGTTGATCTCATTTTTCAATGCAGGATTATAAAAACATGTTTGAATTCCAATGGAATGTGGGATTAAGACATCACGCAGATAATCATCACCCACCATTAATACCTGATCCTTCGAACATTTGGTTTTCTCCAGAATTCTTTGATAATATTCTGGGGTTGATTTTTCGACTCCCACTGTTTGTTTCATAAAAACATCATTAAAATAACTGCAAATTCCAACTCTCTTTAATGCCTCCAGCATCTGTCCATAATTTGAGTCCTGTGCATTCGTGGCAATATATAGCGAATAGTCTGAAGCTAATTGCTCTAAAGTCTCTGGGATTGAATTTTCATTTAACGCTAAATTCGCCCAATTTACCATAGGGCCTTTTTCAAATGGATCAACCCTTATTAAGGTATTTCCCAGATCAAACAGGATGACTTTCATTTCATTTAACTCTGAAAACATTTACCGCATTGAGAGTTAATCACTCTCAACCACTAAATTGCTTGCCGGTTTCTTAGAAAACATCATCGATAAAAGCGGGAACGCCAGCAAATTGGCAAGACTCAGAATAATGAAAGTAGTCGGATAACCAAAAGAATCGACGAAAACACCAGTAAGTCCCAAACCAATCCCAGTGCCAATATTCGCAATCGCCATCAATATCGCAAACATAGATGCGGCTATTCGAGAATCCGTCTGGTTCATCGCTACAGCGAAGAACAAAGTCTCATAAAGCCCAAAGGCAATTCCAAAAATCGGAACTACAATCCAAACTATCACAGGATTTAACACAACCGCAAGAAGACCTGTCGAAATTAATGCAAAAACAACCGCCATAGTGACTGATTTACGAAAACCAAACTTTTTGCTGATGGGCCCACCCATTAAGCCACCAATCACAACCCCAACACCCCAGGTAGAAATAATTAAACTGGTCGGCCCAACACTCATATTGAATTGTGTACTCAATGCTGGGGCGACAATTTCATAGGCGCCATAAATACAAAAGGAATACAGGGCTCCCAAGAGAGCAAGTCCGATGATAGAACGATTGTTAAATGCGCGAAACGCTTTCCATACAAATTTATCGGCTACCTTTCGCTCTGTTTCAGACATAAAGATGAGCACAAATGGAAGTGGCAACAGCGTAAGGATAGCCAGCGAAACAAATACAGCATTCCAACCAAATGAATGCGCAATAACACCCAGCAAACCAACAAAAATAGTTCCGACTGCTCTCCCTCCTACCATAACACCTTGAACGAAACCTTCCTCTTCTTCCGGTGTACTGTCCAAAGCATACCCGTCCGTGCAGGTATCATAAAGAGCCATACCGCTCATCAGGATAAACGCAATAAATGCATAAATGCCAAAATTATTTTCTGGTGAAATAAATATAATGAGAATCAAACAAAAAGCCTGCAACATTAATCCAATAATAATATAGGGTTTACGATGACCAAACCCAAATAGATTCACACGGTCACTCAACATTCCAAGGAAAATTTTCAAAACAAAAGGAATCATTGCGATCGTGCCGATGAGACCTGCCTGTGTCATCTCCAAACCAGACTCTAAAAAGTAGATGCTATTTAATGCGGCAAAATACCCCATAATGCTTCCCTGTGCAAAATAAAGCAAAGCAAACATGGTATAACGGCTGAACTTCGTCGAAGGCTTCATTCCTTTTACTCCTTAAGTCAATTGGAAATTTAAAATCAATCATTCTAAAATGATTTTGAAAATAAGTATATCATTTTAGAATTACACACTTTTTTAAAGATACGAAAAGGATGCTATTAAGAAAGGTATTGCTCCATCGTCCTATCAAACCAAAGATAATGATAAAATAAGTACGAGTTAAATTCAGTCCTCTATATAACCAAAAATATCTGCTTAATAATAAAAACAAAATCATAAGGAATGAAACTATGGAAATGAAAAAACCGACCTTTCTCGATAAACCCGTTTTTTCCTTTTTACCGAACCTGAATTGGGAGACCTTCCTTGCCATCCTGATCATTATTCTAGCACTATTTAGCCGCCTCTACATGGTTGATGTTCGTGTGATGTCTCATGACGAGGTCAATCATGTTGTTCCTGCCTATGATTTCTACCAGGGGCGAGGATATTCGCATGACCCAATCACACACGGCCCCCTGCAATTTCATCTACTGGCTGCGTCCTACTTCATTTTCGGTGACAGCGATTTCTCAGCTCGGGTACCAGCGGCACTGTTTAGTATTGCCGCTATCGTTTTTTTACTTTTTGCAATGCGGCGATATTTAGGCAGAATAGGTGCTCTCTTAGCAGGATTCTTTACTCTGATTTCACCTTATCTGCTCTATTATGGGCGATATACTAGAAATGAAGGTTTAATCGAGTTATTTGCCGTCGTGACCCTGTACGCAGTTTTGCGATACCTGGATCGTAAAGACAAAACTTCAATGATTCTTTTAACGATTATTACAGCACTTCATTTCACAACAAAAGAAACTAGCTACATCTACACCGCCCAATTATTGATCTTCCTGGCTATTCTACTGTTTATTCGTCTTGTAAACTCAAAGTTTTGGAAAAGCGATGATAGTCGAAGAAATTTTACAGTTTTCTCAATACTCACCATTCTTCTATTCATTATTTCTTTTGGCATCACAATCTGGTCGGCCTCTGCAACTGAAGTAAATGAAGCAGGGAATGCAATTGAATCAATCAACACAACTCAAAACCACCAGACTTTGCTCTTTATATTTATTGCTGCCTTTGTTGTAGCTGCTGTTGGTGACCTCATCTACCTGATCAAGAATCTGGGATGGAAAGCTGTTCGCTCTGAACCCTCCTTCGATTTATTGATGCTGTTGGGGACGCTCGTATTACCTACGCTTGTAGCCTTCCCAGTACGGTTATTAGGCTGGGATCCACTGGATTACACCCAGGCTGGATACATCCGCACCGGGGGTATGTTGCTCTTGATGGTGGGAATATCGGCTTTGATTGGGTTTTGGTGGAACCGCAAAAAATGGGCCCTTAATATGGTTCTCTTTTATACTATCTTCATCATCTTTTACACAACCTTTTTCACCAATGGCCGCGGATTTTTCACAGGATTGGTTGGTTCTTTAGGTTATTGGATGCTTCAACAGAGTGTAGAACGTGGAACTCAACCCCTTTATTATTATGCATTAATTCAAATGCCCATCTATGAATACCTATCGATCGCAGGTGCTTTCCTTGCTGCCTACCTGGGCATCCGTTATAAACGATTCGAAACCCTGCCAGGCTGTTCACCAGCAGATGTCCAGCCACTTTCTGAACCAGATAAACCGCTGTGCGAGGAATCCGTTTCTCTTAAACCACACAAGGTGCCAACTCTGGCTCTACTCCTTTTTTGGTCTGTCGTCAGCCTGGTAGTTTTTAGTATAGCGGGTGAAAGAATGCCCTGGCTTACCGTTCATATTGCTATCCCCTTTTCACTCACCTCGGCCTGGGGTGTAAGCTTTTTGCTGGAACGTATTCCATGGAAAAAGCTTCTTGAAAAGAAACCGATTGTCGTCCTGTTATTAACGTCGCTCTTTTTGTCAAGTATAGCGGGAGTATTTGGTATCCTTTTAGGCGATACGCCTCCGTTTCAGGGAAAAGAACTTTTCCAACTTCAATCTACTTCAACCTTCCTCCTATCGATGATTTTTACACTTGGAACAGCCTATTTCTTATATAAAACCCTGAAGGATTGGAAAGCAGTTCAGATCGGACAGCTTCTCTTAGTAAGTTTCTTCCTCATTCTTACACTCCTGACCATAAGAACAGCCTACATGGCTTCATTCATCAATTACGACTATGCCACCGAATTTCTGGTCTATGCACATGCTTCGCCAGCGCCAAAAGAAATTCTCGCGCAGATTGAACAACTTTCCTATCGAATCACAGGTGGAAAAGACCTCGACATCTCTTATGACAATAATAGCCTCTATCCTTACTGGTGGTACTTCCGAGATTATTCGAACGCCAATTATTTTGCCGAAGAACCAACCCGTGACATTGCAAATTCAATTGTGATCCTGGCTTCTGACGAAAAATATGGGAAAATTGATTCTATCGTAAAAGATAATTATGTCCACTTCGATTACATTCGACTGTGGTGGCCAATGCAGGATTATTTCAACCTGACCTTCGAGAATGTCCTGAGTGCCCTAAGCAATCCTGATATGCGTGCCGCTCTTTTCCAGATTTGGCTCAATCGAGACTATTCAAAATATGCAGAGGTAAAAGGCTCTTCTTCTCTGACAACTGAAACATGGTCTCCTGCTGATCTATTTAGAATGTACATCCGCAAGGATGTTGTTGCCCAAATTTGGGAATACGGGGTAGTTCCTGAATTTGAAGTATTAATAGAAGAAGACCCTTACCTTTTAAACACAATAGACTTGCTTCCCGATCGCGTTATTGGTGGTCAAGGATCTGATCCAGGCCTATTTAACTCTCCTCGCGGGTTAGCCGTGGCAGAAGATGGCAGCATATATGTAGCAGATTCCATGAACCACCGCATTCAACACTTTTCGCCTACAGGGGATCTAATATCCTCCTGGGGCAGTTTTGCCGATGATTCACTTGAGCCTGCTGATGGCGGCACATTCAACGAACCATGGGATGTCGCTGTTGGTCCAGAAGGAAATGTATACGTAGCAGATACATGGAACCATCGGATTCAAAAGTTCACCCCGGAGGGAGATTTTATTGCTATGTGGGGCGCTTTTGGAACTGGCGAGACTACCTCTGCAATGTGGGGACCTAGATCAATCGTTGTTGATCCTGATGGTCTGGTCTATGTCACTGATACAGGGAATAAACGCGTGGTGATCTTCACCTCAGATGGAGAGGCTTACGGCACCTTCGGGTCTGTTGGGTTTGATCCTGGACAATTCGATGAACCTGTTGGCATCGCACTTGACACTGAAAATAATATTTTCGTCGCAGACACCTGGAATCGCCGTCTTCAGAGCATAAGTAACGATAAAGAAAATCATTCCTACTTACCTCTACAACTATGGGATGTTTATGCCTGGTACAGCCAATCACTCGATAACAAACCATATATTGCTATCGATGAAAATGACAACCTTTTCGTTACCGATCCTGAAGGATATCGGATCATTCAATTTGACCTGACAGGAAACTACATCCGATCCTGGGGAGATTACAGCTCAGGCTCCGATGGCTTCGGTCTCCCTTCTGGAATCACTGCAGACGGATTTGGCGGTGTTTGGGTTAGTGATGCAGGAAATCATAAACTACTTCATTTCACTCTGCCATCAGAATAATTATCTACAGTGCAGGTGTGAGGTAACCTCACACCTGCACTACTTTATCCTTCCTCAATTCGAAATAACTTTTCATCCTCAACCATCAAACTCAAAAATAATCGCTACTATCGCCATTTAATGTCACTTTTGGTTATTGATTTTCATAATTACGCAAAAGTGAAAAGTGCCAATCTCTGCTGGCAACCCCCAGTTTAAATTGACCCAGAAAGCGGCAGAAAACCTTTTTTCAAATTATTTGATTTCAATCACCAAATGAAAAATAACGTCCAGACAAATTCAACCGGAAGAATATTCTACAAGTTTCTTCCAGTTTCCAGAACAAGCAGCCCAATTCAAAACTTATCAGCAGGAGCAGAATTATTAGCCTCCATTGAATTGAATGAAACACTTGCGATGGATATTCTCTAACATTCCCCTGGCGCAACACAACCTGTCGCAACTTAATTATTGTTCTTCTTATGCTTTTTCTCCCGTTTCTTATCATCGTCGAGAAAGATGCTTAATACCACACTAGCAGCACTGGTTATCAATGCCCCTAAAAAAGCCCCCCAGAAAGTGTCAACTGTAAAACCAAACCCTGCTATTCTTTCGCCCAGCCACCCAACTGCATAAAAGAGACCTGTATTGATCAGGAGTGTAAATAACCCAAGGGTTAACATGATTAATGGACAGGTTAATACTTTTAACAGTGGACGAAAAAAGGCATTAATTACTCCAAAAATAAATCCAAGAATCACATAAGAATACCAGACGCCTGTTGACGCCGTGATTCCATGACCATCCATGATCGCGATGGCGGCATAAAGAGCAAGTGAATTAATAATTAATCGAACCAGAAAATTTCGCATCTTCCATCTCCATAATCGTTTCCACTTGACTAGCGTCAAGTCAAAAATAATTGTTATTGATCTAATTATAACCAGAAAGAGACATCCAAATCAACGTATTCTGAAGATTAAAATTGGAATCTTCAAATGCCTTTTTCCCCCGCCCAAAGGGATAATTGACTCGTAATACTCGTTGATCACCATACATACGCAAGGCAAATGAAAGCAAAGAACGCAATGCAATATCTTCCCGAACATCATTTGGCACCCCTAAATACAGATGGTGTATTTTTTTATTTACCGGCTGGTGAGTTAGAACGCCAATCAGTTCATGCTTAAAATAGACAGAGAAGTGGTGCATCACTCGTTCATATAGAAGAAAATTTTCCAGAGATCGCATGAATCCAGGAGCGATATCCTCATTGTAGAATCCAAAATACCAGCGAACGGCTTCCGGGTATGTTTCTAACAACCATTGTTTCTGTTTATTCCAATCTCTTCGCATACGGGGCACAACTTTAATATCTGTCCTGCTCTCAACTTCGGGAGGATACAAATAATCAACACTACGCCAGGTATTTCGTTTATCGCGGTGAACAAATCCAAGAGAGTCATACAATTGAATCGCGGGTTGATTAAAATCTTTCACTTGCAGCCATAAATGATCCACTTTTCGCTTTTTAACATGAGCAATCGCTTGTTGTGTCAGGCATCGAGCAATTCCCTGACGGCGATGATCGGGATGTACAGCAACATTTGCTATCAAGTAATACCATTCTTTCCTTAGTTGAAACGGAGAAAGAGAGATGTTTCCGATAATTTTTTCATTTTCAATCCATACATAACCAAACAGGGGAATCGAAACTCTCTCATGTGAACCATCAGCCCAACGAACCGTGCGAGAGCCGCCCCCAACTCGACGAATATAGCGCAGATATTCCAATCCATCTTGATCCATCTGTTTTGAAAAACAAAGGTCAATTAAATCGGCAACAGAATTTAAATCCGTTTTGACAGATAAAGGTCGAATCTCAGGACGTATTGTTTTTACTGATTGAGGCATAAATTTATTTTACCGTAATTCACAACCGCCACAAAGAAATCTTGTTATACTTTAAGAATAAATAAGTATGAATATTAATTCCCAGAAAAAGGATAAGTGTTGGAAATTGAAAAAGAAATAAAATTAATTATAAATTCTGAAATATATTTACCAGATCAAACTATTTCTAATGGATGGCTGTTGGTCAATGGAAAATTTATTGAGAATTTTGGCTCGGGTGTTTTCCCAGAAACGATCGATTCTTCAGCCATTCAAATTATTGACGGATCTGGCTTGAAATTGCTGCCTGGATTTATTGATACTCATGTGCATGGCGCAGTTGGTTTTGAAACAATGGATCACTCCATTGATGGGCTTTATCAAATGTCCCATTTTTATGCCCTACATGGTGTTACTTCTTTTCTGCCAACAACCTGGTCAGCCCAGCCTTCCAAATTGCTGCCAGTCTTAGAAACCATTAAAACTCTGAAAGGAAGAACGCCAAATGGCGCAGCAATTTTGGGGGCGCATTTGGAAGGTCCTTTTATCAATCCAAAGAAAGCAGGAGCGCAAAACCAGAAAAATATCTTTTCACCAGCCCCTGAAAATTTTTCTCCTTTACTAAACCTCGACATCATTCGTTTGATTACGATTGCTCCAGAAATTGAAAATTCTGAGTGGTTGATAAAAACTTGTTTACAAAACAATATAACGGTATCAGCAGGCCACACCAATGCTGATTACAAAACCATGAAACATGCGTTTGACCTCGGAATACGCCAGACCACCCACACGTTCAATGCAATGACAGGCCTCCACCATAGAGAACCTGGCGGGGTTGGAGCAGCTTTAACCGATGATCGGATTAGCTGTGAACTAATTGCAGATAACATTCACCTTCATCCAGCAGTTCTCGATCTGGCCTACCGCGCAAAAACAAGAGATAAAATAATCCTCGTTACAGATGCCATTCTAGGAACAGGCCTGCCGGACGGTAATTACCCAATCGGTGACCGTTATATCACTATAACAGATGGTATTGCCCGCATACCAGAAGGAAATCTGGCAGGCTCAACGCTCACAATGGATCATGCTATAAGAAACCTCATCAATGCCACCGGTAAAACCCTTGCAGAAGTCCTTCCAACAGCAACCATAAATCCTGCCCGAGCAATCGGCGTTGCGAACCATAAAGGTTCAATCGAAAGAAATAAGGATGCCGATCTTATCCTTATGGATGAAACGCTAAAAATCGTATTGACGATTGTAGAAGGAAAATGTATTACACCATGAAAGAAAAAATCGCGATCATCGGGGCAGGTGTTGGAGGGTTAGCAGCGGGAATTAACCTATGCAAAGCAGGTTATCAGGTAACCATTTATGAAAAAAATAGCTGGCCGGGTGGAAAAATTGGTGGTCATACTATTGAAGGATTTCGCGTTGATGCAGGTCCAACAATCATCAGAGCCCCCTATCTGTTAATGGAGTTGTTCCGTTCAGCAGGCGAAGACCCTGAATTATTGAATCTTCTACCTGTAAATCCCCAATATAAATTCTTCCTGCCTGATCAACGTTCTTTTGAAATTTTCTCAAATACCTCTGACACCATAGAAAGTATTCGAAATATTTCCCCTGATGACGCTGAGAATTATTCGAAGTATCTCGAACATTCTCAAAGATACTACCATAACGCGTTAGGTATCAAACCCTCAGGTTCGTCTCAACAAACCATTATACAGCGAGGGAAGAACGCCGCATCATCAATGATTTCCCATACACTCTTTCGTTTTACTAGCACTTATTTCTCAAACTCCTTTATTCAGAGCGCATTTTCTTTCTACCCTCTGTTCTTTGGACAGAGCCCCTTTATTTCCCCAGAGAGAATCAGCATGCTTCATGCAATTGAACAGCAATGGGGTATTTCTTATCCAAAAGAAGGAATGAGACCATTAGCCGAGAATTTGGCTATGCTTTTCGAAAGACTGGGAGGAATATTAGTTTTCAATACTACCATTCGAGAATTACAAACAAAACGAAATCAAATCACTGCCCTTCGATTGGAGTCGGGAAAATTAGAGCAATGTGACTATGCACTCAGCAACCTAAGCCCTTTCGGATTAAAACAACAACTCACAAAAATAAAATCAAAATCAACCGTAACAAACCGATCTATCGGTTGTTCTTTTTTCACAATGAATCTGATCGTGGCACCACACACAAGTCACAATCAGCTGGAAAAACATAATATTTTCCTGCCGACAGACTTTGAGAGAACAATGTCAGACATCTTCAAAGCAAAAATTTTGCCCCGCTCACCGTGGATCTATTTATGCGTAACCAAACGTAATGAGAACGAAACACAAGATGATCCTTATGATAATTTCCTCCTAATTGTTCCTGTACCAAATTTATCTTCAGAAATAGATTGGCTTAAAGAATCACTCTCATTTCGAAACACACTACTGATTTCTCTTGAACGGTTTTTACCCGATTTGAGAAAGAGAATTCGTCATGAGATGGTTTCTACGCCCCAGGACTTTAAAGATACCTACAACCTGGAATTTGGGACGCCATTACAGCCAGCGGTTCAAACACCTTATAAAAATCTTTTTTATGTAGGTGAAAATAGCTGGCAGGGACTTGGGCTGATAGGCGTACTCGCCTCCGCTGAAGAAGTTGTAAAATCCATCAAGGGATTCAAATAACCACTCGAATTACTAAGGTTCTCATTTGATTGTTTTAGAAATTATTTCAAACAGCAGGGATGATTATTTTCCGGGGCATCTAATGAAGATGCTTTCTACTGGCAGAAAATAAACCCGGTTTTTTGATATGCCAACCTCAAACCAATCAACTATCTTTTGGTATAATGAAATTCAAATTTTTAAGATTAACCTTACTAATTTTTAAAATGATAATAAATGAAAACACTCAGGAGAAATGAATGCAAACAGAAATGAATTTCCAATCCCTCATCCTGGAGTTACAGAAATTTTGGGCCGACCAGGGTTGCCTCATCTGGCAGCCCTACTACACCCAGGTGGGCGCTGGCACTTACAATCCAGCCACATCTCTTCGAGTGTTGGGTCCCGAACCCTGGAATGTAGCCTATGTAGAACCCTCCATTCGCCCGGATGATGGCCGATATGGTGAAAACCCAAACCGTCTGCAACAATTTTACCAGTTTCAAGTGATTCTTAAGCCCGATCCAGGAAACCCGGTTGAAATATACCTTAATTCGCTAAAAGCAATCGGCATCAAACCCGAAGAACATGACATCCGTTTTGTTGAAGATAACTGGACATCGCCAGCGCTTGGTGCCTGGGGACTTGGGTGGGAAGTCTGGCTTGATGGGCAAGAAATCACCCAATTTACCTATTTCCAGCAAGCAGGCAGCATGCCCTCAGATCCAGTTGCTGTTGAAATCACCTATGGCCTTGAACGAATTTCCATTCCTCTTCAACGCGTCCGAAGCTTCCGCGACATCCAGTGGAGCAAAGACCGCACTTATGGCGATGTTAACTTGATGGGTGAACGTGAACACTCAACTTATTATTTTGATATTGCCGATGTTGATCGTGTAAGACAAATGTATGATCTCTTTGAGGCAGAGGCTGAAAACTGTTTGGAGCATGGCCTTGTTCTTCCAGCTCATGATAACGTCCTGAAATGTTCCCACTCCTTCAACATCCTTGATTCTCGTGGTGCGGTTGGTGTTACTGAACGTCAGGCCCTCTTCTCCCGTATGCGTGATTTATCAAGCCGGGTAGCAAAAGCATACTTCGAACAACGGAAGGCGATGGATTTTCCGTGGTCAAAAGAAAAATCACCGCATCAAGAAATAGAGATACATAAACCAGAGCCCATTACCGGCTGTGCTGATTTTGTATTTGAAATTGGGACAGAAGAGCTGCCAGTATTGGATTTGAAGTCAGCCCTTCAGCAAGTTGAGAAAAAAACGAAAACTCTTCTCTCCAATCTTCGTTTGAAATATGATGCACTGGAAATCATGGGAACACCTCGCCGCATTGTAGTATCGATCAAAGAGTTAGCAGGGCATCAACCAGATCAAACAACCTTAGTCAAAGGGCCGCCCGCGAAAATTGCCTTTGATCAAGATGGGAACCCCACTAAAGCAGCAATTGGCTTCGCTAGAGGAAAGAAAATACCGATTGAATCGCTTGAAGTTAAAGAAATTGATGGCGGGCAATACGCGGCTGCCATCGTCAAGGAAACCGGTCGGCCGGCCTGTGAAGTATTACCTGATGCTTTCAGCCAATTGATTGACAGTATTCGATTTAATAAATCTATGCGCTGGGACAACACCCAAAAAACTTTCAGCCGCCCGGTGAGATGGCTCTTCTGTCTTCACGGTACTTCTATCATCCCAGTCAAATATGGAAATTTAACAGCAGGAAACAGCACCCGGGGTCTCAGGTTCACTAAGGGTGAGACTAAATTAGTAGCAAATCCCAAACAATACTTCCAATTCATCAAAGAGCAGGGAATACTACTTTCTCCCGCAAAGAGAAAAGAAACCATTCGCCAGCAAGTTCAAGCGCTGCTCACATCAGTCAAAGCATCCGCAAGCATTGATGAAGACCTCCTTGATGAAGTAACCAATCTTGTTGAAGTTCCCACCGCAATGCTGGGCACATTCGATTCAGATTTTCTTCAACTTCCTGCCGAGGTGTTGATCTCTGTCATGAAAAAACACCAGCGCTATTTCCATGTGGTTGATCATGATGGGAATATGATGAATTATTTCATCGCTGTCCGTAATGGCACAGAGGAGCACCTCGATATCGTAATCGACGGCAATGAACAAGTGATTAAGGCGAGGTTCGCTGATGCTGTGTTCTTCATTAATGAAGATCGCAAACAAAAATTAGAAGATTTCTTGCCTTCTCTTGATAAATTAACATTCCAAACTAAGCTTGGTTCTATGCTGGACAAAACAAAACGGATTGAGAAACTAAGCGAGAAATTGATTAATCAGGTTTCAGTTTCTACTGAAGAAGAGGGAACCATCCTGCGAACAGCTCATCTTTGTAAAGCTGATCTCGCAACCCAGATGGTGATTGAGATGACATCGCTACAAGGAATCATGGGAAGATATTATGCTGAACTTTCAAATGAAAGTGAAGCTGTTTCTAACGCTATCTTTGAACATTATTTACCGCGGTCTGCTGGCGGCCAACTTCCCCAAACAAAAGCTGGATTGGTGGTCGGTCTCGCCGATCGTATTGATTCAATCACAGGCCTCTTTGCCGCGGGATTAGCTCCAACAGGGACAAAAGACCCCTTCGCACAACGACGCGCAGCCATTGGCATCATCCAGAATCTTGTTGAATTAGATATCGACTTTGATCTCAGCGAATCTATCTCTATGGCAACTGAAGAATTGCCTATTGAAATTCAACCAGAGATTGTTGAAAACGTACTTGAATTCATCACTGGCCGATTCCGGGCCTACCTTTTAGAAAAGGAAATCCGGTATGACGTTGTTGACGCAATCTTAGCTGAGCAAAAGTCGAATCCTGCAAGTGCCGCCAAATCTGCTCGTGAATTGACTAATTGGGTTTCGAAACCGGAGTGGGAGCAAATTCTCCCTGCATTTTCTCGATGTGTCCGAATAACAAGAGATCAAAAAGAAGTATTCTCGGTACACCCAGACAAATTAGATACAGCCGAAGAAAAAGCATTATTTAATTTTGTTCAGAATCTTCAGGAAAAACTAGAAAACAATCATTCTGTTGATATATTCCTGAGTAACTTTGCCCCTCTGGTTCCAGCCATTAATGCATTTTTTGATACAGTCCTGGTCATGGATGAAAATCAAGACATCCGGCGGAACCGATTGGGAATGCTGCAACAAATTTCCAGGTTCTCGAAAGGCTGCGCAGACTTATCCTTCCTGGAAGGATTCTAAATCTGATTCTCATTAATTAGAATAACCAAAAAGGCTGCCTAACAGAAGTGCCTTTTTGGTTATTCCTTCACAGTGTTCCTGAAATTTTTCCACCCATCTTGAAAACTGAATTACAATTAAAACTGTTGATAAAGAAAATTGGAATGTTTTTTAGATTTGGAGTGTTTTAATGTCGGTCGTTGATGAAATTAAAGATCGCATTGATATCGTTGATATCATATCCGAAACAGTGCGTTTAAGACGAACCGGGTCCAGTTATTCCGGATTTTGTCCCTTTCACGACAACACCCGCACACCTGCATTCTCTGTCTTCCCAGACACCGGCACCTGGCATTGTTTTGGCTGCGGTGAAGGCGGTGATGCTTTTTCTTTTATCATGAAGAAAGAAAGCTGGGACTTTCGTGAAACGTTAGAATACCTTTCACAACGTACAGGGGTGGAATTAAAAAAACAGACACCTGTCCAACAAGAACAACAAGAGCAATTTGTTCATCAGCGCCAATTGCTTGATGAATGTGTTCTCTTTTACCAGCACTATCTTCTTAACACACCCGAAGGAGAAGAAGCGCATCAATATTTCACCAAACGAGGCGTTAAACGCCAAACAATTGAGAAATTCGGCCTTGGCTTTTCCCCTAATCAATGGAATGCCTGCATGAACCACTTCCTTGAGAGCGGTTATTCAATGGATGATCTACTAGCCGTTGGATTAGTGACAACGAATCAGGAAAAACAAACTCAGTATGACCGTTTTCGAAATCGCATCATGTTTCCAATACGTGATGCACGCGGTAAAATGACAGGGTTTGGTGCACGAACTCTGGAGCCTGAAGGACTCCCCAAGTACCTGAATTCACCGCAAACAGGGCTCTATAACAAAAGTAATTTACTCTTTGGTCTTGATCTTGCCCGAAAAGCCATTCGTGAACAGGACCAGGTAGTTATTGTTGAAGGGTATCTTGACGTGATTATACCGCATCAAGCAGGCTATACGAATCTTGTCTCTCCAATGGGTACCGCCCTCAGTGCCTATCAATTTCGTTCTCTAAAAAAACTTACACAGCATATCGTCCTTGCCCTTGATCCTGATGCCGCTGGCGAAAAGGCCACCCTGCGCGGATTAGATGTTGCCCGACAGACCATGGACAGAGAGACCGAAGTTGTTTTTGATGCCAGAGGTTTATTACATCAGGAAGCACGCCTTCAAGCTGATATACGTGTCTGCCAATTACCAGATGGGTTAGATCCAGATGAAATCATCTTAAGAGACCCTGAAGAATGGGGATTATTAGTATCCAACGCAAAGCCCATCGTACTGCATGTTATGGAGACACTCGTCAAAAATAAAGACATCAATGATCCAAAAATAAAAGGGCAAATTGCCGATCAAGTGCTTCCCATTATCGATGATGTTGTGAACCCTGTTGAAAGAGAAGATTACCGCCAACGTTTGGCGCGTCTGCTAAAAGTGGATGAAAGGTCTCTTCTTAGAGTATCCACCCCACCTGCATCCTCCTCAAGGCAGTTCGGCATGCGGTCTCGCCCTCAAATTTCACAGGAACCCGGACCAACCATCCAGAAATCTCCCGTAATTGACATCACAAAAGATTTAGAATTCCACATATTGCGTCTTCTTTTACGAGCGCCCGAAATGATCAATACCTTAGATCGCTGGCTTCAATCCTTTGATCTGACTCGCTTTCAAACGGACGATTTTCATATTATCAGTCACCAAATCATTGCTGACACAATTAAAGATGCCATGATCCAGGATAAAATTGATCCAGATGACTACATCTCAAAAACGGTCTCCTCCCCGGCGGATGAAATATTGACAGCAATGACAAACCCGATTGCTGAAGGAGAACCCACACCGCGACAGCTTCGAGAAAACCTTATCCGCAGTTTTGTCAGACTGCGCATGATCTACACTTCACGCCGAATGGATCAACTTCATTTTATGCTACAAGAGTCAGATCAAAATGAGATTCAAGATGATCTTCGCATTCAGATTGTTAATGAAACCCAGCACAAAGCAAAATTAGATAAAGCTTTTCACAAGCCATTATTTATTCCATAAATCACAAATATGGTATATTACTACCAATCGTCACGTTAATCCCCCTGTCCAACCATTAATGAATATCAACAAGAATCACCGGTAGGAGAACCAAGTGAAGAAAAACGATCCTGAACAGTTATTGGAAGATGGAACCACTGATAAGCTGGACAAAAAAAATAATAAAGAGAAAGAACTGACTCAGGAAGGGGAAGAAGAAGCCCCAAAAAAGGATGCTGAAGAAAAAACGGATAATCCGATTGAGATATTAAATCAGGCTCAATTATTTAAAAGCTCAACCGATGATCCAGTTCGTTTATATTTAAGAGAAATCGGGATTATCCCTTTGCTTAGTGCTGACAGCGAATTTCAACTTGCCACTCATTTTGAAGCAGGGAAACGTGTTGAGTTGTGGAAACATGAATTTTCAGAATCAGAAAACACCTGGCGAGAAGCCATAATTGATAATATCCAACAGCTCAATATTGCATATACAAAATTTTCTGAAGCGACTGAAATACTGAACTTCACAGAGGAACAAAAGCCTGATCTCTCATCCATAATCAATGAAGCTCAGGAGTTAAGAAATTTATGGCAGGCTGATATCTTAAGCCATCTGAGGGCATACTTTGAACAAGAGCCCTGGATGCACAAAAAAGATAAAGAGGGTCCCTGGTACCAATTGATCATTAACCTTTATGAAGTTTATATCACCAGCTATATTCTTCCACCCTCAGTTGCAAAGAAACTACTCAGCCATTACCAAGATACGAATACATTTCCAGAAAATGAACTTTTAATTTCGTATATTCCTGAAGATCAATTTGAATTAAATGGGGCAATGGAGAAAATTTTATTTCAGCGTGAAGAAGCCAGCAATATTATTATCCGTTCTAACCTGCGTCTTGTTGTCAGTATTGCAAAACGATATACAAGCCGTGGCATCAATTTCTTAGATTTGATTCAAGAAGGAAACCTCGGTCTTTTGCGTGCGGTTGATAAATTTGATCCTGTCAGGGGTTACAAATTCAGCACATACGCCACCTGGTGGATTCGGCAATCTATTAGCCGGCATATTGCCGAACAAGCACGCACAATACGCATTCCTGTTCACCTTTTTGAAGCAATCACAAGATTGATGCGTGTTCAGCGTCAACTCGTTCAAACACTTGGACGTGAACCCACCTTTGAAGAACTTGCTTTAGATTCAAAACTTCTTTCTGGCGAAGATATAGCCCGTATTAGGATTTCGCTAGAGAATAAGGAGTCCATCACAGACCCCGCATTACTTCAAAGATGGCAGGCCGCCAGCGTAAAAGTACAGCGCATTCTACAATCAGCGGATGACACAATATCCCTTGACCGCCCTGTTGGCGATGAAGAAAATAACGAATTAGGTGATTTCATCGAAGACGAAGACGCCCTGGAACCCATGGATGCTGCGGCGCGCGAACTCCTGAAAGAGCAAATAAAAGACGCTTTATCCTTTCTTTCTGATCGTGAGCGACAGGTCTTGGAACTTCGCTTTGGTTTGATTGACGGAAAAGATCATACGCTCGAAGAAGTAAGCCGGTACTTCAATGTTACTCGTGAACGCATTCGCCAGATTGAAGCAAAAGCGCTCCGAAAACTCCGTCACCCAAATCGCAGTCACCAACTCCGTGACTACCTGGACTAACTAACCTGACATTCTCCTTCTATAAGGCAATCGCATTAGAAAAACCAAAACCACAAATAATGGTATCACTCCAGTATTTCCGATGTTCATTGCTTGCCAGATAGCGGTTTTCTTTTTAGGGAAGCCCGGAGGGTAATTTTTAGCGACTATGTTCCAAAAAATTTCAGCTCAG
>CAZQSG010000009.1:0-35906 GCA_964595925.1 uncultured Anaerolineaceae bacterium
CCGTTTCCAATCTCTCTTCTTCTGCAAGTTCATTATAGCATCCGTTGGCAGCTGGTGATAATCGAAGTAATACCAAAAAGCGGGTCCGAACCCGATCGGAGTTATCACCATATCTGCTTCTTTTAATTCCTTTTGCAGCACCAAAGTCACTGTTTCTTCTTGTCCAAGTTCACCATGCACATATTTCCTGCTGTTTCGGATATGCAGCACGCCAAAAATCAAAGCTGTCACAACCAGCCCCAATGATAAATACAAACTCACCTGCTCCTTAATATGTGAATCCAACTTAATAGACTTCAATAGATCAAACCATCCTGTCACACCCATTACCATAATGATCGGAAGCAAATAAGTCCAGATACGGGGCCAGGGATTCGGGCGTTGAACGAGGAAGATGACTGTCAAAGCTATGACAATGCTGAAAAGCATCGGAATCCCTGGTCTTTTTCGCTTCCAATGCAAAGCGAGGTTTAGTAAAACACCCGCCACCAGGACAATAATTAAAAAGGATGGAACATCATGCATCCAATCCTGAGCAGTTTCCATCAATCGAACCGGCAGAGATTGCGTGAATGAATACCAATTCAGCGAAGAAACAAAGGGATTGTTGAAAAAAGAATTCCAACCGCTGCCGATCAAAAAGATGGGGGTATATAGCAAGAATGTCAAGACACCACTGGCAATCCCGTAGCCAACGAGATACTTGAAAAATTGCCAGAATGAACCGTATTCGTCCGAAATATCACCCATCACCCCTACAAAGAATAGCCAGAGCCCGAAAATTGCAAAGGGATATAACGCAATGGGCAATGTGTAGAAATTTGCCGCCGTGATTAACACAAGGACACCCCAGGCTGCTCGACTCTTCTTTCTTCGAACAATTTCTCCGAGACCAAACATGATGATTGTCAGCAATGCCATCATCATATACCCACGGCCATTCGTTGATTGCACCTTTAGCAGCGGCCAATATGCAATCAATGCTGCACTGGCAGCTGCCACGGCTTTCCCTTCTTTCTCTCGTACCCAGAGATAAGCAGCGGGCACAATGAGGATGCCCGAAATAAACGCGGGCAGCCGCACAACAGCGGGCGAGAAATTTCCGAAGAAACTGTATAAAATGTGAATTAATACTGAGTTGAGCACATGATTATTCGGCAGATGATAATCGCTGATTACCTTATCAAAAGGACGTTTTGCAAACGCAATGAAAGTGTAACTTTCATCATGAAGCATTGGCCTTTCGAGCCATACCCAGCGGCCATAAAAAGCGAAGGCAATCAACACAGCTAATAGAACCCATTCCCACCATGAAAAATGCCTGGAAAACAACAATTTCCAAAGTTTTATGAAATCTACCTTTACTTCTTTGATAAATTTACGAATCCGACGGAGATACCAGCGAATGAGACGGGTAAATGGATCAAAGAAGATGACACCTACTCCCCCCAGCACAAACACAGCACTTCCAACTACTAGAGATGGAATTCGAATGGTATTGTAAAGCCCCATCGTGAAGGATTCCATGTTGCCATCGGGACTTAATTGATCTATCATTGCACAAGCATTTTCAAAATTCGTTACGCTCATGCTCACCATGATTAATCCCGAAAAAAGAAACAGAAGGGTCAGAATGATAGCAATGATCCGTGCTCTAGTTTTCATTAAAGAATACTCCACTAATTTTTCCCTTAATTCTACCTGATGTAAGGGATAGATTCTATACAATTACTGAACATCGTTGTCTTTTTTCAGAAGAAGATTTGAAAATGCGCTAAAATAGAAAGGAGACTTTCACTTTTTAAAATCACAATGGACATGATTATGAACTATGAAACACTATTCACTGAAAAGGAAATTACTTTAATTGCTTTTGCACCCGCAATTGCCGCCAATGGTATCGCGATGGTTGATGGGACCATTTCTGAAGAAGAAACCCTGGCTATCAGCGCACACTTGCTGGATGCCACTGAACGGTATCGCCATAACAAACTCATTATGCTGGCCATTCAAAGTTTCTCCCGCTTGATGAGAAAAGGTGAAATACCCGGTGACATGCGATATATCCGCAGTCCTGAAGAATATCTTCGAACATTCCGTAAAGTGGGCAAATTAATTGATAAAAAGGTAAAAAATCAGGAAGGCACCGAATATAAGCACTATCTGGTCGATCTCATGAAAAGCGTTGCTTCAGCCTCGGGACCAAAACGGAGAAGTTTTTTTGGGCGCGGCAATGTATCTGATCAGGAACAGCAATTCCTTGATCATATCGCTGATATTCTAAAAATCAGTTGAGTGGTATACCAACATTCACCCATGTATTGCCCTGAGCGTAATCACTTTGCCTTTTGCTGACAGGTTTGATAATTAATAATTCGTAAGTCAATATGCCCTCACTCACTCGCAGGTGTTTTGCTTGACGTTTTACAATCCTCGGTATATACTTTGTCTTTGCCGGGGTGTGGCGCAGTTGGCAGCGCGCTGCGTTTGGGACGCAGAGGCCGTCGGTTCAAGTCCGACCACCCCGACTGAAAAAGTCCAGCGACAAGCTGGACTATTCGTTTTTAATGAAGAATGAGATTTATCGCTCCAGCTTTTTAGGAATTTTACACCAATAATCCTCGTTTTTTTAATTCTCCCTCCGCCTGATTTCTGGTAAACTTAACAAATGATTCAGAAACCATTTTTATCTTTAATCTTTCCTGCCCACAACGAAGAACACCGTATTCCAAACGCACTCGAGAAAGCGATTGCCTTCCTGAATCAGCAGGAATTTACAGGTGAGATTATTGTTGTAGAAAATGGCAGCAGCGACCGGACTTATGAGGTGGCCTGCGGCTATCAGGATCAATTTGAAAATCTAATCGTCTTGAGAACCGAGGCACGCGGAAAAGGAGTTGCGGTAAAAACAGGCATGCTGGCAGCATCAGGAAACTACCGTATGTTTTTGGACGTTGATCTTTCCATGCCAATTGAAGACGTGTCGAATTTCATTCCTCCTCAATTGGAAAAAGAGGTGGATATTGCCATTTCTACCCGTGAAGGAGTTAATTCAAACCGCATCGGAGAACCAGGTTATCGCCATTTCATGGGACGGATTTTTAATACCCTCATTCGAATCCTGATTATGCCCAAATTCCAGGATTCACAATGCGGTTTCAAATGTTTCCGCGGAAATGTTGCCGAAGACCTGTTCAAGCACCAGACTGTCAGCGGCATGGCCTTTGACTCCGAAATTCTCTATATTGCACTTATGCGTGATTACAAAATTAAAGAAATTGGAATTGACTGGTATTTTGATACGGACAGCCGCGTTCGTCTTGTGCGGGATACGATAGAGATGATACGCGACACTTTCCACATCAAACAAAACCGTCGCCGCGGCCTGTATCATCAGAATTAACTCAAAAGAAAGACTGAAACTCTACAAACCGCATTCAGTTCATTCAATATACCTGCAAATTCAAGTTTTGCGATAAATTCCTCCTGAAGCAGGATGTAACCTGATCCTGAGGAGATGGTTGTCTAGCCGTTCTGTGGCATCTGCCTGACCAAACAAACACACTACCCCTTCTGCTTCCCAGTCCACATCCACGGTAACAGGAAAGCCACACGGATTGATCGCGACCAGGCAACACTCCCCTCCCTTTGAACGCTCATAGACGATCGGGAATTTACCGCGTTCTGCATAAAGCACCTTGAAATCTGCATCCCCGGCCAGTGATGGCGTTTCGCGTTTCACCCGAATCAAAGCCCGAATGTGATTCAAGAGTGAGTTGGGGTCGGTTTCTGCTTTTTGCACGGTTGATCGATCTTTTTCGGGGTCAATTGGAAAATACAATTGTTCAGCTTCAGCACTGGAGAATCCAGCATTTGCACTGCTATCCCACTGCATCGGAGTTCGGATACCCGATCGATCATAGCTGCCTTCTTTAGAGGGCAGCCCTTCCAATGTCCTCATGCCGATCTCATCCCCATAATACAGCGTTGGAACGCCCGGCATCGTGAATGAAAAGAGGAATGCCTGTAAAATACCTGCTTCGTCCCGTCCGCTGCTGATTCGCGGATGAAAGTCATGATTCCCGACCGGAATTGAAATAAACCCTGTCTCCTTTACATCCGCATAATGGCGTTCAAAGTCAGTCATGAATTCCTGAATGTTGCCATGCCCGGATTCATCAAAGACACTGAACCCAAACACATCCGTTCCCGGTACACTTCCGCCTTCGTTGGAGGCATCCTTTCGGAAGAGGCTATTATAGCTGGGCATTCGCCACGGAAGACAAAAATCAATATGAAACAAACCCTGACCAATCGCAATCGCGGGATTTCCGCCTTCGGCAATACACACTGCTTCTGGATATTCTTTCTGCACCCATCCGTTTATATCCTGCCAAACCTTCGCCGAAAAGCGTCCATCCGGATCCCCCTTAACCAGTGAGAGAGCCATATCTGCGCGAAATCCATCTGCCCCCAGATCAAACCAATGCGCAATGATTTTCTTCACTTCAGCACGAACAGCCATTGGTCCTTCTGCATCCATCGGCTGCTGCCAGGGATAATGTGGATCAGGCACAGCAAAACCGAAATTAAATGCGGGTTGCGAAACATAGAAATTCGTTACGTACCCGCCCATACGCGGCAGATACCCCCGAATCACTTCCAAACCTTGCGGTGCTGGTGCCCATACAGAATTCGTCCAGATAAACCAATCTGAATATGTGTTTCTGTCCTCCTGACCCGAGGCCATAAACCATTCATTTTCCCAGGAACAATGACCGATCACCAGATCAAAAATCACCTTGATTCCGCGTTCATGAGCCGCATCACATAGCGACTTAAAATCCTCATTAGTGCCATATCGCGGCGCCACCTGATAATAATCTGCCACATCATACCCAGCATCATTGAATGGCGAAACGAAGAATGGGTTCAGCCAGATCGCATCCACCCCTAATGATTCAATATAATCCAGGCGATCCACTATCCCCTGCAAATCGCCTATTCCATCTCCGTTGCTATCCGAAAAACTCTGGGGATAAATTTGATAGATAACAGCATGATTCAGCCAGCCCGGCACTTCGTGACGCATGTTTACTCCTTTACTTCGACCCAGGGGTCATTTGTTTTAATTAACCATTGATGCAGTTCTTCACGAAGCTGCTCAACAACTTCTGGTTCGGCCCCCACCGCATTTTTCATCTGAAAAGGATCCTCTGCATTATTATAGAGAAATTCCCTTTCCCCTCCCTCATCACGCTGAATGACAAATGTATAGTCATGTGTGCGCAGTCCTCGATTACCATGCAGCGGGTTCTCTAAATTTGGCACCAGATATAAAGCAGACTTCGGCCGTTCGATACCCTCATCTAGAAAAGCGCCAGAATACTCCTTACCTTCAATAACTTCGGGAAGAGGCTCATCCACTCCCATCAGCCGCAAAAGCGTCGGCATGATATCCGGCACACCAAGCAATAGATCATCCTGCCCCGGGTGGATTTTCCCGGGCCAGCGAATAATAAAGGGAATTAATAACGATTCGTCATACCACACCACTTTATACATTAAACCATGGCTTCCCATCATTTCGCCATGATCCGATGTGAAGACCACGACAGTATCTTCCGTTAATCCCTCGTCCTCCAGTGATTGTAAAATACGTCCAAACTGATCATCAATGCCAGTGATGGCAGCAAAATAATTTTTAACATTTTCCCAGGCGCCTGCGCCAAGGCCTTCTTCTGCAATATTCGGTCGAACCAACAAATCATCTGGTATCTTATCATCATAATATTTCATATATTTCTCAGGAACCTGATCAAAGGGCATGTGTGGTGGATTGTGTGCCACAAACAAGGCAAATGGTTTCTCGGGATCGCGAAATTTACCGTTGGCATTATGAATATAGTCCACAGCTACATCTGTTTCATGCTCTACCGACCATTGTTTAACGTCAATCCGATCATTGATTTTCGCATCCCCTTCCCAATAATGCGGTTCAAGATGCCGATCACAGCAACCATATGAGTGCCAGAAATCAATACTATGGCGTCGCGGTCCGGGGGGAGTATAGGCATCCCAGAAGGAAGGCTGCTGTCCAAATTCTATATCGCGCCATCCTTCTGTAAAAGGAATATCCTCTTCTTTGGGTAAATCCAGATGCCATTTTCCCAAATAGCCAACATTATAACCGGCATCAGAAAGGATATCCGTAAAACAACGGTCTTCCTCACGCAGCTCGTAACCATACTGAATGACACCGGAATATTCGTTGCCTATGACACTGTTAGAGTAAGGATACATCCCGGTCATTAACATTGCACGGAAAGGCGAACACACTGGATAATTGCTCACTGCATGGGTTAAGACCTTGCTCTCTATGGCAAATTGATCCAAATTCGGTGTGATAACAGGGTCCTGCCCTAAAAATCCCAGAGATTGTGCGCGAAATTCATCTGGAAAAACAAAGATTAGATTGGGGTTATTACGGTTCATCCACTAATTCTCCCTGGTTATTATTCTCTCTCAAATTCTAATCGACAAATGCTCGCTGGTTTCCATTTCGCAATCAGTTGGAGAAGACAAAAGGTTGCCTGTAGCTATCCAATGACGAAACTCAGCTACCTGTTTCATCAGGACTGAAGGTTTCAGTTTCAATATATGTCTTATACATGTTTTGCAAAAATGATTCCAAAATTAAGTTTTCCTCCAATATGTGCGACGTCTTCCATCCCCATTGCCTGATAAAATCGCACGGCATTTTCGTTGGAGGTGCCTACCGTAAGATGATAACCTTCACATCCAATCTCACGCAGATGCTCTTCATGGGCCGCAAACAGCATCCTTCCAATCCCGCGGCGGTGATGACTGGGATAAATATCAATATGAATATGAGCTGGATATTCTTCAATAACTTTTTTTACTTTCGCCCCCAAATTGATTTTCGAAGAGAGGAGAAAATCTTTCTTTAACTTCATTTGCGCCAGACCCGGTTTGGGTTGTAATCTTGAAATTTCTGCATCTATCATCGGTAAGGTTTTTTCTTTGTATTCAATTTCATACTGCTTTGTACTGGGTGCACACAATAAATAACCAACCACTGCGAATTCTTTCTTGGTATCAACTGCGACATGACAATGTGGCCTTTCATACCTGAGGTAATGCAGACACCAACGTAAAGCAATCAAGTCACGTAATTCTTCTTTGCCGTCCCTGCCCCAGGCACTGGTTACAAAACAAATATCTTTTAGGGCTTCTTCATCTTCCAACTGCAATGTACGTATTTCAATGGACATCTTACATCTCCTTAAATCATTGATCACCTGCTTTATTATAGCGCCGCATAAGGAATTTTTAAAAGTAAACTCCCAACCGCCGCACTGAGTTTCATTCATCATTTCCTTAGAATCATTGAAAAACTCAGGGCAATTGGATTTGGGAAATGGTTTGTTCCTAAGACAAAACGGGCTTGTTTAATAAGAATGTTGGAAAAAAACAGAACATCCTCGTTCAAGATTGCTTCGCACACAGCATTGAATAGTCCCAACCCAGCATTTCTCAAAACATCCAAAAAACTGAGCGGTTATTTTTTGGGAATTATGTCCCAAAAAATAACCCTCCCGATTTCCCAAAAAAGAAACCCGCTATCCAGCAGGAAATGAACATCGGAAATACTGGAGCAGTATCGCGGTTATGGTTTTGACCTTTTCTATCACGATTGCCCTGTGGAAAAACCTTTTTTCTTCACCATTCCACCAAAAATTAGGTAAAATGAAGAGTGATCAATCCTGGATAATCCCGTTTACTAATCAGTAAAGGAACGAAATCATGAGCAAGGACTTCTACCTCGGTCGTATATTGGATGAGAAAACGAGTAAACCGACAAGTGAAAATTTGATCTATGACCCTGACGACCTCACCACCCACGCCATCATCACCGGAATGACCGGTTCTGGGAAAACAGGTCTGGGTGTAGGATTGCTTGAAGAAGCAGCTCTTAACAACATTCCAGCCCTTATCCTCGACCCGAAAGGCGATCTCTGCAACCTGCTGCTCCACTTCCCCGAAATGCGTGGCAGCGATTTTGCACCCTGGGTTGATCCTCAAACTGCGACACAAAAAGGCATCACTATTGATGAATTGGGCGAAAGCACTGCTGCTTTCTGGAAAAAAGGTCTTGCAGATTGGAACCTGACAAAACCCAACATTCAAGCCCTCTCAAATGCTGCCCAATATACCATTTATACCCCTGGCTCCACTGCCGGTATCCCCATCAACATTATTTCTTCTTTTGAAGCTCCAAAAATTGAATGGGGCCCCAACGCCGAAGTACTGCGTGAACGTATCGCATCCACCGTTTCTGCGTTGCTCAATCTGGTCGGCATGCACGACATTGATCCACTAAGATCACGTGAACATATCCTACTTTCCAACCTGATTGAAATTGCCTGGAAAGAAAAACGTTCGATGACACTACTCGACTTGATCACCCAGGTGCAGAATCCTCCCTTCTCCCGTCTGGGAGCCTTTCCCATCGACAGCTTTTTTCCTCCTGATGATCGTATGGAACTTGCCATTTTAATCAACAATTTTCTCGCTTCACCTTCTTTTCAGAGTTGGAGTGAAGGCCAGCCGCTGGATTTTGAAAATTTGATGTTCACTGAGGATGGGCGTCCTAAACACAGCATTTTCTACCTTGCCCACCTTGACGAGGATGAGCGCATGTTCTTTGTCTCGCTGTTTTTCGCCACCTTCGAGAGTTGGATGCGTATGCAGCGCGGAACCGGACATCTGCGCACGTTGATTTACTTTGACGAGGTGATGGGCTACCTCCCGCCTGTGAAAAATCCCCCTTCTCGCGAATTGATACTGCGAATGCTCAAACAATCCCGAGCCTATGGTGTCGGGCTGGTGCTGGCCACTCAGAACCCGGTAGATGTAGATTATAAAGCGCTTTCCAACGCTGGCACCTGGATGATAGGCCGTCTGCAAACCGAACGTGATATTGAACGCCTCATGGAAGGCCTTCGCAGTGCGGGCGGCAGGGCTGCTCCAGCCGATATTCGAGAGAAAATCAGCAGCCTGCCCAAACGCTGTTTTGTCATCAACAATGTTCACGAGAGCTCTCAACAAAAAACATTTCATACCCGCTGGGTGATGAATTATCTGGCAGGCCCAATGACCCGCTCACAAATTCCAACATTGAATAAATTGGGAGGTGCGGTAACCAACGCAACAGAAACAAAAAAATCAGTTTCCACAGTTTCCGATTCTTCACCTTCTGACAACAGCTCCATGCCTGACACCACCAAACCCGTTATTCCCGGCAAAGTGCATGAAATTTATCTACCAATTAGCCAGAGTCCGCAAGAGGCTATGGAAGAAGCCGGACTCGCAATTGCGCCAGATGCCGAATTACAAAACGGAATCCATTACATTCCACATTTCTTCCAGCAATACAACATACAATTTAATAAGCCCAAATTCAATATCCGGCATACCATGCAGAAGGCCTATCTTGCCAGAGAAGCCCCTGTCAGCAGTTTTGTGGACTGGAAAGATTATGAATGCGATCCGATTGACCTCCAAGACACAGTTCTCTCAAAACAATCGGATGCCACTTATGCTGCCCTCCCTGATCACCTGCTTCCCACCGGCAGCGTTTCCTCCTTCAAAACAGCCATGCTTGATTGGCTTTACCGCAACATCACACTGCCAACCGAAACGAATAACACACTGAAACTTTACAGCAGCCCAAAAGAATCGCATGATGTTTTTCTGGAACGATGCCAGACTGAAGCGCAGGATGCCATGGAAGAGGAAGCAGAAAAGATAAGGGAGAAGTACGAGAAATCAAAAAACACACTGGAAGACCGTATCGAACTTGCAGAAGAGAGAGTGGCGGATGAGAAGATTGACCTCAGCCAGCGTCAGATGGAAGAAATGGGGTCACATGGCGAATTACTTTTCAGCCTGATCAGCAAACGCAAACGCAGTATGAGCAAATCACTCAGCAAACGGCGTTTGACCGCCAACGCGAAAGAAGATGTGCGGCAGGCAAAAATAAAATTACGCCAGTATCAGGATCAACTCAAAGACCTTGAAAAGAATTTTACGGAAGATCTGGAAGAAATTGAAGAGAAATGGACGGAGATCTCTCATGACATCTCCGTGGAGAAAATACCTCCTTTCAAGAAGGATATTCTTAACATCGTTATGGGCGTTGCCTGGTTGCCCACCTATACTGTGATCGAAAACGGTCAACCCCACCACCTACCGGCATGGGAGAAAAAGGATCGTGATAAATGAATAAAACTGATGTTCTGATTGTTGGAGCTGGACCGTCTGGTCTCATGGCAGCGATCCGCCTGGTAAAAGCTGGCTTTACTGTTGCAATATTCGAAAAAGAAACCTTCCCTCACATCAAAACTTGCGGTGATTTGGTTACACTTGAAGGTCTCAACCTTTTAAAAAGTGTCGGTCTCAAACAATGGTTGACCGGTTTCCGCCGGGTTGATACACTGCGGTTATCTTCCCCAAAGGAACAAATCATTGATATACCTGCCAGTGATTCAACGAGCGAAGCAAGTATCCGCATTGTACCGCGTGAGCATCTGGATGCCAAACTCGCTGAAACCGCTGTCCATGCTGGTGCAATTCTTTATCAGGGCGAACGAGTGTTTAATGCAGCTATCGATTCCACAAAGGGAGTACAGGTAAGCACACGCTCAGCCACTTATAGAGGTGATATCCTCCTTCTGGCTGATGGCAGTCACGCACCCATTACACGAAAACTGGGTCTGCTCAAAGAACCACCTGACCTGATGGCTGCACGACAATATCTAACCGCTCCGCAAGTTAACCCCGAAGGCCCTCTTGAGCTCCATTTTCAAAAGAATGTTATCCCCGGTTATACCTGGCTCTTCCCTGAAGGAAATGGTGTTGTTAATTTAGGTTGCGGCACTTATACACGATATGTAAGCAGCAAGAAAATCGATCTCTTTAATGTAATTGAAACATTTAAGCGCAGCGATCCCATTCTGGCAAATCGCTTAATAAATGCCAAACCTCTTGGACCGATTAAAGCCCATCCGCTTCGGACACATCTTGGTGGCACTCTCACACATGGTGATCGCTTTCTTGTGTTGGGTGATGCCGCAGGATTAATTTCACCCTTAACCGGTGAGGGCATTACATCGGGAATGCTCAGTGGCACCCTTGCTGCAGAATTTATCAGCAACGCCTTCGCAGTTAGTGATTTCTCCGCCCAACAATTAATGCCTTATACTAAAAAACTCAAAGACCACTTCGGAAAGAATCGCCGGGCAGCCCAAATTCTGCGACGGGCAATGCTTGAGCCCCTTTTCTTGAACAACTTCTTTAAATTATTTGTGAAAATGATGATCTGGCAAAACTCTTTGTCTTAGTTTTTCTGGATGAAAAATCTCCCCGGCTCTTGCTGAAAGTACGTAATCTCCTCAAATTGGTCTGATTCACAATCATAATCCCCGGAATCTGAGTGATTATTATCCAGAGGTTCTCTATTATAGATATCCAGTTCTATGAAATGAGCCTAACCCTTTAGAAACCGATGGCTTTATTCCTCAGAGATAGCCTCTTCTTCAATAGTAGACCCATCTTCTTTCTCCACTACCTCATTATCTGGGGCACGTGGCTTCGCAGTCATTAAAACCGCCAGCCAGCGTGTTTCATACGAATTTTCCAGGAGCAGCTTCGTCGCAATTAAGGTCAGGGGTACGGCTAAAATTGTTCCCACCGGACCCAAAATAAAACTCCACAGTACCAATGAAATCAAGGTAAATAATGGAGAAATATTCAAATCCTGGCCAATCACTCTGGGCTTAAGAATATTCTCAACAATCGTATTTGTCAACCAGAAACCGATAACTACAATCAACGCCTTCTGCCACCCAAACTCAAGTAAAGCGAGGATAGCTGGTGGAATAATGGAGAGTAGAATCCCCAAATTAGGGATATAGTTCATCAGGAAGCCAAAGATCCCCCACAAAATAGCAAAATCGACACCCAAAAAGGCCAGAAGCAGCGTATTCGCCAATCCTGTCAGCAAACCGGTAAGAGTCGTAATCGAAACATAACGACGAATGGAAGACATTAGATCACTGATAACCTTGATCTGTGCATCATCTTTGAACATTGCATTCAATTTTCGAGGAAGCACAGCAAAGTCAATCAACATAAATGCCACCAGCAAGACAACAACAAACCAGTTCGAAAAGGCGTCAGCCACACCTCCTAACAACCCACCAGCAAAATTTAATATCTGGGACGCATCAATTAACTCGAGGTTAAGAAAATCGCCAACCTCAAACGGAAGAGCCTGCATCAGGATTTCAGCATCGCTAATCATAGCTTGAAGAGAAGCCTCGTATTCTGGAATGCGGTTGATTAGTTGAGTGATAGAAACAACCATTAAACTGACTAATACGGAGAAGACCAGGAGAATAACCAACAACACAATAATCAGCGCCAACCATGATGGCACACCCCGGTCCAACAACCAGCGCTGAAAAGGAACAAATAGAATCGCGAGTATGAATGCCAATAGAATCGGCGTAATAATGTCAGCAGCTTCCCGCATTCCAAATACTACAACAACAAAACATGCGAGAATCAACATGACTTTTGAAGCAGAACGTAAAGTCGGTGAATCTTGTGAGGAATAATCCATGAGAAAGTTCTCCCTTTTTATTACTCTATCTCTTCTTAAACTCAGCAACAGGAAACAAACAAAACTGTTTCCTTAATCATAACAATCTTTTACAAAGAAACGAAGTAATTCACTTATCATTTCCCCTATAATTGTGAACGCTCACTTATTTTCCCGAATTATAATGAAACCCTGTGTAATCGTATTGAGGTTCACACAACATACTATCCTGTTGGGTTCAACAGGATAGTAATAATTTTAGATTCTGAAAATTTTTTACTCTGGATTCGAAGTTTCCACCGCTTCTTTCTTTGCATTTCTGTTCTTGATTGACTGATAAATTCGGGTGCCCAGGAAAGCAATCCCACCAACAAGAATCAGAACAACAACAACATTCTGGTAAACCCCGACCCACTCAACAACAATGGGCCATGCAGGTCCTAAGATACGGCCCGCCATAACCAGAATAATATTCCAGACAGATGTGCCGGCAATAGTGAAAGCTACGAATTTCAACAGATTCATTTTTGCCAAACCTGCAGGAATCGATATCAGGCTGCGTACGATAGGAATCATCCGGCCAAAGAAAATCGTCCATTCGCCATACTTATCAAAGAATTTGAAAGAATTGTCGAGGTCCTCTTTTTTGATGAAAAGAAATTTTCCAATTTTCTCAACAACCCAGTACATCCGTTTTTCACCAAACCAGAGAGCAATATAATAAAAGAAGAATGCACCCAATAACGAGCCGATCATACCCCAAAAGACGATCCAAAATATGGAGAATTCAGTATAGCGGGTCATATCACCAGCCAGCGGCAATACCACCTCAGAAGGAATTGGTGGAAAGACATTTTCAAGAAACATCACCAGCACCAAACCGGGATAACCCATGGAACCAATCACAGCAGATGTCCAATCTTTAATCGCATTTAATATTGCGGCAAGATCCATTCTTGTTCTCCTTTTATAGACACCAAAATATACAACAAAAAACATTCTTATTTTGATGATTAATCTTACCATAGGGAGAATAAAAACTCTGTTTTGAAATGGAAACAACCATTTAGCATAATTCTGAGGCACAAGATGTAAGATAAAAATTGATTAGCTATTTTAACCACTTTTCGTTTATAATAGAATTGGATTAAGGGTTTGAATACTCTTCTAAAATGATTTTCTTTTAAGTTGCGTTCGCTTTATTATTATCCTTTTTTGAATGCAATGAGTGGAACAAACTTTTTTTTAACCTGAAATTATTTTTTTATCTCTCAGCAAGCCATTGAGTTTTTGATTTAATAAAACTGCATCGTATCAATGACCTGCTAAAGGACTAATTTATGAGCATTGATTTTATTATCCGATTAATCGGAGCTGTTGTGTTCTGTATTTTTGGTGTTCAATGGGGCACAGAGTTAGGCCAATTGGCCAATGCCTCAAGCACCACCAGCCCACTTAGCGTAGAGGAATACGCTTTCACAATTGGTCTGGGTGGTATTCTGGTTGGTTTAATCCTGACCCCCTACTTCACAACATTTCCAATACGAGTCCTTAAAAAAAAACTCATTCACCTCTCGACTCAAAAACTGTTTTCAACATTGTTCGGTATGGTCGCTGGGCTTATTATCGCGGCATTACTTTCAATTCCTCTTTCAATGCTGCCTGCTCCTTTTGGTATGATCCTTCCATTTGCGGGTGTCGTTCTCCTGGTCTACCTGGGTATTGTACTGTTTACATCCCGCGAGAATGATATCTTCTCTATGCTGCGCTCGATCACCAGCTCTTCTAGTTCAAGTCCGCCAGAAAGTGGCAGCTTCGACAGAAGAAAAGCATTACTCGACACCAGCGTGATCATTGATGGAAGAATTAATGATATTGCGCAAACCGGGTTCCTGTCTGGAAAACTGATCATCCCGCGTTTTGTGTTGGCTGAGCTGCAGTTCATCGCCGATTCGGCAGACAGTCTCAAAAGGCAGCGAGGTAGACGCGGTTTGGAAGTGTTAACCTCCATGCAAAAGGACACCAGAATTCCAATTCAAATCACGGACGTTGACGTAGAAGGCGCCACAGAAGTTGACGACAAACTAATCATCCTCGCACGTCAGATGCATTGCCCCATTGTCACGAATGATTACAATCTCAATCGCATTGCTGAATTGCAGGGGGTGATGGTGCTTAACATCAATGAACTGGCAAACGCTATCAAAACAATTCTCTTGCCGGGCGAAGATTTAAAGGTCAAAATCATCCAGGAGGGCAAAGAAGCAAACCAGGGTGTAGGCTACCTGGACGACGGAACAATGGTTGTCGTCGAGAACGGCAACCATTATCTCAATCAAACGATCAATGTAACCGTCACCAAGGTGCTGCAAACAGCCGCAGGACGGATGGTTTTCGCAAAACCTGATTAATAATTCTTGCACAAAGCAGACGCCTACAATGAAAACGATTTATAATTAAATCAAAAGCGAAAGCATATTTTCGCTTTTGATTTTTAGGAACCATTTTAACCGAACAAAGGAGCATAACACATGAGCCTGAAGATATATAACACACTGACCCGAAAAAAAGAAAACTTTGAAACCATTGAGCCCGGCAAGGTGCGCATGTATGTCTGTGGTCCAACCGTATATGACAAAGCCCATATAGGTCATGCTATGTCTGCATTAGTATTTGACATCCTCCGCCGATATTTAATCTTCCGCGGTTATGAAGTCAAATACGTGATGAATTTCACCGATGTGGATGACAAAATCATTCAACGAGCCAATGAAATCGGTCAGGATCCGTTTCAACTTGGTCAGAGTCTCATCGAAGATTACAAACAAAATCTTGTAGACTTGAACGTGCTTCCTGCATCCGTCAATCCCCAGGCCACTCAGGAGATGGAAGGCATTGTTGATATGATTCAACAATTAATCAACAACGGATCAGCATACTCAGTGGATGGTGATGTTTATTTCCGTGTGGAAAAAGATGAGGATTATGGCAAACTCTCACGTAGAAAATTAACCGATATGCAGGCCGGTGCACGTATTGAAGTTGATCGGCGTAAAGAAAATCCGATGGATTTTGCCCTTTGGAAATCTGCAAAACCCGGTGAACCTGCCTGGGGCAGTCCCTGGGGTAATGGCCGCCCTGGCTGGCATATTGAATGTTCTGTCATGATCCGAGAAAACCTTGGCGATCAAATCGATATTCATGGCGGAGGGAATGATCTCATCTTCCCCCATCATGAAAATGAAATCGCTCAAACCGAAAGTATCACAGGGAAACCTCTCGCACGCTACTGGATGCACAATGGTATGCTGCAGCTAAATGGCGAAGCTATGTCGAAATCTACGGGTAATCTGATCCGGATTGAAGAATTTTTGGCCGATCATGATGGTGATGTGATCCGTATGATTGTCCTCAATGCCTCATACCGTGGACCACTGGCCTTCACAGAAGACGTCATCCAACAAGCCGAAAAAGCTCTCAATCGTCTGCGTTCCGCCCTCAAACCTGCGTTTCCAGGGGCAGCTGGCCTCTCAGAAGAACAGATGAAGTTGTTAAATAACCAGCTCTTCCAGGCACGTGAAGATTTCGTCACAGCGATGGATAATGACATCAACACCGCAGGTGCTATCGGCAAGCTCTTTGACCTTGTCAAGGCTATTAACTCCGCGCGTGATCAGGGCGCCAATAACAATCAGTTAAGTTTCCCCCAGCAAGGGCTTCTGGAATTGGTTCATGTCCTGGGGCTTCAAATGGAAAAGCAGGAAGACCTGAAGGGGAATCCTGCCACAGATTATATCAATCTCCTCGTTGAGTTGCGCAGTGAAGTCCGGGCAAGAAAGCTATTTGATTTATCTGATCTTATCCGTGACCGCCTGAAAGAACTTGGCGTCACCATTGAAGATTCGCATGACGGCAGCAACTGGCATTTTGAATAGCATAAAAAAGGATTGATCTTATGAGAGAATGGATTACCGGCCGTAACGCAGTCTGTGAAGTAATACTCACTCGTCGGCGGGAAGTATTTGAACTTCAGCTTGCTCAGGGAATCCAGATTACCGGTCGTATGCCGGAAATTTTACAGACTGCCAAAGACCGCAAAATCAAAATCAGTTATATTCCCCGCAAGAATCTCGACAAGCGCTTCGGTGAAAAGCATCAGGGAATTGCGCTGGAAACCAGCGGTTATCCGTATTCTTCTGTTGATGAGATAGTTGCGCTTTCTAAAGAACGACAGGAACCTCTCTTTATATTGCTTCTCGATGTGCTCAAAAATCCACAGAATTTCGGCACCCTCATCCGCACAGCTGAAGCCGTCGGCATTCATGGTGTCATTTTCCCCAGAGCACGCACTGCCGAAATTAATGCAACTGTTGTCAACGCCTCCTCGGGTGCCACTGAACATCTGCTCATCGCACAAAGCAACCTCTCGCAGGCCATCAGCCAGCTCAAAGAAGCTGGCGCATGGATCGCAGGATTAGAGGGCGGCACTGGTTCGCAGCCCATATCACAGGTCAAGCTCACTGGACCCCTGGGCATCGTAGTTGGCTCCGAAGGTGCTGGCATGCGTGCGTTGACCCGCAAAGAATGTGATTTTCTCGTTTCTCTACCCATGCATGGCAAGATTGAATCACTCAATGCCGCCGTGGCTGGTTCTGTCATGCTCTATTTTGTGTTGCAGGCTCGCCAAAAATAAAAATCACCATATCAACCTGTCACTTTATCTTTGATGGCCCGTTCATTGAACTGCTCTATCAGGACAGCGAAAAAGGGACATTTGATTACGCAGTCGCTTTTCCACTGAAAGAAAACAAGGTTTCTGATATTCCTGAAGGCTATGAGATCATCATGGTGCCTGAACAAGAGTACGTTGTCATTCCTGCCCCCGGTGCGAAAGAAAACATCGGCAAGGCTTACAACTACGCCTTCGAAACCTGGTTCCCCCAGCAAACTGAATGGGAGCACGAATGCACCAAACCCGACTTTGAATTGTATGACGAACACTTCAACGATTTCAAAGAAGACTCCATCTTGTGGATCTATATCCCCGTCCGCAAGAAAAAATAACCTGCAAAGTTATTTGCAATAGATTAGCTTTGTATGAAAAGAAGAGGCCTTTCCCCAAAAGGCCTCTTCTTGGTTAAATTAAGATTAGTAATCGTCTCACTGTAGAATCATTTTTTTGTTCTTATCGAAACTATCCACATAGATATTCAGTGAACCCAATAATAATGAAAAGAAATTTATCTATTTATATGAAGTTTTTTGCTATAATTTGATTAGAAATTATTGAAATTCAATGATTCATCTACCCGAAGGAGAAAATAATTATGTCAGAAAATACCCCCATCGAATTCCCCGAAGTCGAAATGCCTCCCATGCCAGAAGGCAACTTCTCAGTAGAAAGCCCAAACGATGGTGATGCCAGCAAAGATTGGATGGCTATTGTTTCGTTAGTTAGCGGTATCCTTTCTCTATGCACCGCTTTCATTCCCATCGTCTGCTGCGTCGCGCCAATCTTCACTATCGCTGCGGTTGTCCTCGGTATCCTCGGTCTGAAATCCACCAAGAAAACCCTCGCCATTATCGGTATCGTGATTGGCGGTCTTGGCATCATTGCCCAGATCATTATGGCCATCATCGGTCTTGTTTCTGGTGCTGCTTCTTCTGGTGGACTCCTTGAAGAATTTGAGCACCAAATTCAAATGTATCAGTAAAACAAATTCTAGTTTAAGATCAAGTCTTCAGCTAAATAGCTGAGGACTTTTTTTGTGTTTCTAAGAAATGTCCAGTCTATTTCTCACACGGTTTAACCAACAACCATTGATATTCATAGGGGCCCAATAGAGAACGATGGAATTCATCCCCAGAGAAACCATGCGAAATCCCGGTGAACAATTCCAGCTTTTCACAACCCCAATATTCTGGCATATGCACTCGTACCACTTGCTCCTGGTCTGAGAAATTCCCCAGCACCAGAATCACTTCATCCCCACACTCGCGTAAAATTGCCAGAACAGAGGAGTTTTCTGTTTCAAGGAACACATAAGACCCTCGTGAGAAAGCAGGATGAGCTTTGCGCAACGTAATTAAATGCTTGCTCCAATGCCATAAAGAGCTTTCATCCGCCATCCGGTCCTCAACATTTACAGCTTGATAGCCGTAATCCTGATCGTCAATCACCGGCACGTAGGTTTCTTCTGCACTCGAAAAACCAGCGTTCTTCTTTGTGTTCCACTGCATGGGCGTACGTACCCCATTGCGGTCAAACAACCAGATATTGTCTCCCATTCCAATCTCATCGCCATAATACAGGATGGGTGACCCTGGCAGAGAAAAGAGCATCACATTCATCAGCTCCAACTTGCGCCGGTCATTCTCCAATAATGGCGAAAGCCTGCGGCGTATGCCAAGATTCAAACGCATACGATCATCTGGTGCATACTGCTCCCACATCCACTGGCGTTCTTCTTCCGTCACCATCTCTAACGTCAATTCGTCATGGTTCCGTAGAAAAGTGCACCACTGGCAATCCTCCGGTATCTCCGGTGTACGTTCCATAATATCGATAATATCCTTCACTTCACCTTTCTTGATAGCCATGAACAGGCGCGGCATCACCGGGAAAAGGAAGCACATCTGGAACTCATCCCCATCACTGAAGTATGGCCGCAAGTCCCATGGCCACATATTGGCTTCACCCAGTAGAATGGTGCCTGGAAACTCCTCGTCCATAAAAGCCCGGAATTCTTTCAGGATTTCATGTGTTTCTGGCAGGTTTTCACAACTTGTGCCTTCACGTTCAATTAAATAAGGTACGGCATCCGCTCGGAAGCCAGCCAATCCTAACGAGAGCCAGAAACGAGCAATATTCTTGAATTCCTCTTTTACAGCGGGATTGTCCCAATTGAGATCGGGCTGCGTTCGGTAGAAGCGATGCCAAAAGTATTGACCAGCCTCTTCGTCATAAGACCAGTTCGAAGGTTCTGTATCAAGAAAAATAATACGTGTCCCGCTATACTTTTCATCGCTGTCTGACCAGACATACCAATCACGGTAAGGATTCTCCTTACTCTTGCGCGCCTCTTGGAACCAGGGGTGCTGGTCAGATGTGTGGTTCATCACCAGATCCGTAATAATGCGAATTCCGCGTCTTTTTGCCTCACTCACAAAATATTTAAAATCATCCAAAGTGCCATAATCAGGGTGGATATTATAATAATCCGAAATATCATATCCATCATCACGCAGCGGTGATGGATACATGGGCGAAATCCACAAACAATCTACTCCTAAATCCTTAATATAGTCCAGCTCTTGTGTCAGACCAATCAAATCTCCATGGCCGTCGCCATTACCGTCTTTAAAAGCACGGATATATACTTCATAAAACACAGCTTCTTTATACCAGCTCAGTTCTTTTCCTGTCATGTCAGCTCCAAATATGCTCGTGAATGAATCTTCCTTCTATTTTAACGGAAAATTGCAATGATTAGTAGATTTGCAGGGGTACCGTGGAAAATTAAACCTTAAAATATTAACAGGCAATGAATCCACTAGAGAAAATTTTTCACACAGCCCAACCGGCGATAATTATTTAACCCCTTGATTAGGTCTTTCACCAATTAGAGGTGTCTTTCCAACATTTGCGCCTTGCTGCGGTCTATATAGTGGTGGGCTATGCGACATAGGATGATAATAAAATTCTTTCATTTGTTAATAATTATTGCACAATTTGACATGTCTCTTTCAATAGATTTTAAGGTGGCAGGAAGCTTAATTCATCCAGTCCTCTGCTATAATCATGGGACATTTAAATAAGATTTGAGGTGCCCCGAAAGGCCCGGATGCCAGGGCGTAAAGGTGGAAGATGGTGAAAGTCCATCGCTGTGCCGCAACTGTAAACTAAGATTGTCTTTCAACGCCAAAATTCTAGCATTTGCTATCAATTAATTTCAATCTCGTAAGCCAGGACGCCTTCCTTAAATTGTATTGATCTCTGCATGTCTTTTCGAGCAAAAAGACCCGCTTTTTGTTTTCTCCCTGAAGAGTGAAACAACTTTCAGCCAGGTTTTTATTCACTCTCACAATTTGAAGGAAATCAATGAAAGTTTCACAAGTTATCAAACGAGATGGCTCTGTTCAACCCTTTGACCGCAAGCGTATCGAAAATGCCGTATACGCTGCCTCAATCGCGGTTAATTCAGGCGCAGGGCGCTCCTGGGCGGAGATGATCTCCTATTCTGTTGTCGGCCTCCTCGATCAGCAATGTCAAACACTCCAGATTGATATCCCTTCTGTAGAAGAGATACAGGACATCGTTGAAGAAGTATTGATTAAATCTGACCGCTACAAAATTGCCAAGGCTTATATTCTTTATCGTCAACAGCGTGGAGAAGCTCGAGCCACACAGCAGATGATGCTTGACAGCGAAAAATTAATCGAGGACTATCTCCAGGTCATTGACTGGCGCGTTTCAGAAAACAGTAATATGAATTACTCACTGCAGGGCCTCAACTTCTATCTGGCCTCCGCAATGGCGTCAAAATACTGGCTGCATAAGGTTTATCCTGCGGAAGTACGCCAGGCTCATATTGATGCCGCCCTCCACCTGCATGATCTCGGTGCAATCTCAATTTACTGCTGTGGCTGGGATTTACTTGACCTGCTCGTTCAGGGGTTCAGCGGTGTCAGCGCAAAAGTTGAAAGCGCTCCGCCCAAACATCTCCAAACGGCTCTGGGACAGCTGGTCAACTTCTTTTATACCCTCCAGGGTGAATCGGCCGGGGCTGTGGCTGCTTCAAATTTTGATACTCTCCTGGCGCCCTTTATCCGTTTCGACAACCTCGACTACACACAGGTAAAGCAGGCCATCCAGGAATTTGTTTTCAACATGAATGTTCCTACCCGCGTCGGCTTTCAAACGCCCTTTTCGAACATCACCATGGACCTTGTTGTCCCCGCCATGTTCCGCGATCAACCCGTTGTCATCGGTGGCAAATATCAGGACAGCAGTTACGGTGAGTATCAGGCGGAAATGGATATGATTAATCGAGCCTTCGCCGAAGTGATGTACAAAGGTGACGCGAAAGGACGCGTTTTCACCTTCCCCATCCCAACCTTCAATCTGAGCAAAGATTTCGATTGGGAGAGTGACCGTCTGAAACCACTCTGGAAAATGACGGGGAAATATGGCATTCCTTATTTTGCCAATTTCATTAACTCGGATATGGACCCCGAAGATGCCCGTTCGATGTGTTGCCGGCTTCGACTTGATAACCGTGAACTAAGAAAACGGATGGGAGGATTATTCGCCGCGGCTCCGCTCACTGGTTCTGTCGGCGTAGTCACAATGAACCTCCCTCACATTGCTTATCTGGCGAAAGATGAACCGGAATTCCAACAAGAGCTCCTCAAATTGATGGAAATTGGCAAGACCAGCCTTGAGATCAAACGTAAATTACTTGAACAATTCACAAACCAGCAGCTCTATCCCTATTCAGCCTACTACCTGAAATCAGTTAAGGAACGGACGGGAGAATTCTGGAGCAATCACTTTTCCACCATCGGTTTAATTGGTATGCACGAAGCCTGCTCGATGATAGTGGGTGAAACCCTCGACCATCCCAAGGGGAAAGCCTTTGCTGAACGCACTATGGATTTCATGCTCAAAGAACTGGAACGTTTCCAGCTCGAAACAGGAAACCTTTTTAACCTGGAAGCCACCCCTGCCGAAGGTGCCTCCTATCGGCTGGCACGCACCGACAAAAAGAATTTCCCTGAAATCTTCACATCCGGCACAGAGGATACCCCCTACTACACCAACTCCACCCAGCTCCCGGTGAACTTCACCGATGACATTTTCTCGGTTCTCGACCATCAGGATGACCTGCAAACCAGATATACCGGCGGAACTGTCGTCCATGTATTTCTGGGAGAACAAATCGACGATTGGAAACAGGTGCGCTTGCTGGTACGCAGCATTGCCGAGAATTACCGCTTACCCTATTTCACCCTCTCGCCCACCTTTAGCATTTGCCCTGTGCACGGATATATCCCCGGAGAACATGCATTCTGTCCTTATGATCACAGTGAAGAAGAACTTGCCAAATATGGCATCACAGTCGAAGCTTAATTGTTAGTTATTATGTGAAAGGAATAACCAATGTCGAATCAAACACAACCAAAAAACAAAGTTCCCTGCGAAGTATACTCCCGCATCGTCGGCTACCTGCGCCCCGTTCAGAATTGGAACGATGGAAAAAAACAAGAATTTAAAGATCGCAAGACATTTGACATTAAAGAAAAGTAAATCTTTATGATCAAAGGTTGGGTACGCACTACTCTGATTGAGTATCCGGGCGAAATTGCATCCATCATATTTTTGGGTGGATGCAATATGCGCTGTCCTATGTGCCATAATGGTGAACTGGTGCTGAATCCAGCCAGTTTTCCAGATATTCCTGAGGATACTGTTCTCGAATTTCTTAAGCAGCGTAAAGGGAAAATTACAGGTATCGTCATCAGCGGCGGCGAACCCTGTCTTTCATCGGGCCTGATTCCATTCCTGCACCGATTAAAAAGCCTGAACATCAAGGTAAAACTCGATTCAAATGGCTATCGACCCGAGATTCTTGAAACAATAACGGAGCAGAATCTGATCGATTTTTTTGCGATGGACATCAAAGCTCCTCCAGAAAAATATGCGCTTCTGAGTGGCATTTCTCCCTTTGACATCCAACGCATTGAAACCAGTATTCAGCTCATCCGCACGAGCGGTCTGCCTTATGAATTCCGCACCACAGTAGTTCCCGGCATGATCAATATTGAAGATATTCAAATCATTGGACAGTGGCTGGATGGAGCAGAACGTTACGTCTTGCAGCAATTCCGCCCACAAAACTGTCTTGATCCGCAGCTTAACCTGCTTTCTCCCTACCCAACAAAAGTGCTGGAAGAAATGAAAACCGTCGCTGCAAATTATTTTGATGAAGTACTCCTTCGGGGAGTATAACTATGCCAATATTTTCATCTGTACCTCCCTTAAAAAAAGGTGTGGGAGTAAAGGGAAAGACTTCACCTGAATCTATGAAATTAAATCGTTAATTTTAAATTTTACTCAAATCATCAATACCGGATTTTTTCTGCTCCATAGTATAATCAATTCCATGATGGAACAACGTAACCGCATGGTGAACCCCAAACCCAAAGCTGATGATCGTCTGGATATGACATTGCGCCCTACCTCATTAAATGACATCATTGGGCAGGATCAGATAACTCAAAACCTTGACATTCTTCTCACTGCCGCCAGACAGCGCAAAGAACCCGTTGACCATGTCCTTTTCTATGGCCCTCCCGGGTTAGGAAAAACTACTTTGGCGCACGTTCTTGCTAACGAAATGAAAGTTAACATTCGTGTCACGGCCGGCCCTGCTATCGAACGAGCCGGTGACCTGGCTGCCATTTTAACCAACCTCAAAGGCGGAGACATTCTCTTTATCGATGAAATTCACCGCCTCGGCCGCTCGGTGGAAGAGGTGCTTTATCCTGCCATGGAAGATTTTTGCCTCGACATTATCGTTGGAAAAGGCCCTGGGGCTCGTTCCGTACGCCTTAAATTACCGCATTTCACCGTTGTTGGCGCCACCACCCGCCTGGCTCTCGTCACAGCTCCTCTAAGGGCCCGTTTTGGGGCTGTCTATCGCATGAATTATTACGACGTAGACGCCATGATTCATATCATCGCACGGGCAGCCCGATTGCTTCAGATCGAATATGATGATGACGGCATTGCTGAAATCGCTCAACGTGGACGCGGCACACCCCGCATCGGTCTTCGCCTGCTGCGGCGTGTACGCGACTTTGCGCAGGTGCGAGCCGATAGCTTCATCACCTCACAGGTGGCCTGTGATGCACTCGATCTTCTCAATGTCGATCCATTGGGACTCGATGACGTTGACCGTCGAGTACTGAATACGATCATCACCAAGTATAACGGCGGGCCGGTTGGTCTGAACACAATCGCTGCTTCGATTGGTGAAGAATCGGATACGATAATGGATGTTGTGGAACCTTACCTTTTGCAATTGGGCTTTCTTGACCGCACTCCACAGGGACGTATTGCCACCCATCCAGCTTACAATCACCTTAATCTCCCATTGCCAATCACAACCGAAGAAAAACAACAGCCTCAATTATTTGGCTGAAATTTAATACACAGAGACAAAGCTTGAAGACATCCGAATTCAACTATCACCTCCCTATAGAACGCATCGCCCAGACGCCTATTGAACCACGCCACAGTTCAAGGCTTCTCGTGTTAGACCGTAAAAGCGGAGCAACCCAACATAAAACCTTCTGGGATATTACTGACTATCTGAAACCAGATGATCTGTTGGTGATTAACACAACCCGTGTCATCCCGGCACGCCTTGCCGCACATAAACTAACCGGCGGAAAAGCCGAGGTGCTGCTTCTCAAACGACGCGGCGCAGTTATCTGGGAGGCTATGGTTGGCGGATCTCGCCTTACAGTCGGTAAAAAAATTCAAATTGATAATGGTCCAATTTGTGAAATCATCGAAGTTCTTGATGGCGCCCGACGCATCGTACGTTTCCCTGAAGCAATCGACAACCAGCTTGACCACATCGGAGAGATGCCCCTCCCCCCCTACATTCATGAGCGTTTAGAAGATCCAGATCGTTATCAAACTGTTTATGCGCAGGAATCTGGTTCAGCAGCTGCGCCAACAGCAGGTCTGCACTTCACACCCGAACTGATGAAAAAAGTTCGCAGCATGGGAGTCCAATTTGCCAGAGTCACCCTGCATGTCGGACTTGATACATTCGCCCCTGTCAATGAAGATACGGTTGAAGAACATGTTATTCACACCGAATGGTGCGAACTCGCACAACAAGTCGCAGAACAGATCAACACCACAAAAGCAATTGGCGGACGTGTAATTGCTATTGGCACAACTAGTGTTCGCACCCTCGAAAGTGCAGGTCGTGCCGCTGCTCCTGATGAACTCGTAGCACCTATCAGCGGTCCAACCGATCTTTTCATTCTTCCGGGGTATCAATTTAAAGTGGTAGATGCCATGATCACCAACTTTCACCTGCCAAAATCTACTTTGTTAATGCTGGTAAGTGCGTATGCAGGCAAGGAGCACATTTTCAACGCCTATCAGGAAGCGATAAAAGAAAAATACCGTTTCTTCTCCTTCGGAGATGCGATGTTGATTCAATAATTGACAAAGCTAATTATTGAATTTAAGAAAATTATGTGATACAAAATTTTCTTTATATTATTTTTGATGGGATCAGACATCTATCTATTACTGCACCGTTTCTGAGTGCTGAAGTTTATTTATTCTCCGGGGACTGAAAAGATTTGTCCATATTTGGGATTGGTTTCCAACAGGGCTTTAACGTGTTCATAATCCTCTTGAGCCGCCACCAGGTTATACTGATTTTCACCAGCATGTCTGACAAGAAGTGTGAAGCCTGCTTTTTTTAGATCATCCTGTATGGTAACAGCCCATAGTTCATTGCTGGTTGTAAAAAGCGTCTTATAAGTAATTTTTTCGTTATTCTTTTCCATTATCTTCCTCCAGGGAGGCTACCAATCATCGGATGCCGTAGTGATTCATGATTTCCGTTTCACAATTTCACATCAATCTCTTTTTTATTATTCTTATCTTAGCAAATTTTCTCTGCTTCCGATCTATCAATACCTATCAAGTTCCTGAAAAAGTGCTTGTTTCACAAACGCAAAAATCCAGTACAATTAATCCACTATGTTTTTACCAACAACAAAAGACGAATTGAAAAATTGGGGCTGGGACGCACTCGATGTAATTATTGTCACAGGTGATAGTTACATTGATTCTCCTTTTATCGGTGCTGCCGTCATTGGTCGTGTCCTGGTTGATGCAGGATATCGCGTGGGCATCATCGCCCAACCAGGTATCACTACACCTGATGACATCACCCGCCTCGGAGAACCCACCCTCTTTTGGGGTGTCACAGCTGGTTGTGTGGATTCAATGGTCGCAAACTATACCGCCTCGCGGAAGCCGCGCCGTTCGGATGATTACACCCCCGGAGGTGAGAACAATCGCCGCCCGGACCGCGCAACGATTGCTTACAGTAATCTCATCAAACGCAATTTCAAGAACACTGTCCCTATTGTGTTAGGCGGTATTGAAGCCTCTCTGCGGCGGGTGACCCATTATGACTGGTGGTCTAATAAATTGCGCCGCTCTGTACTTTTTGACGCCAAAGCCAATTACCTTGTCTATGGAATGGGTGAGCAAGCAATCGTAGATTTGGCCAAAACTTTACAAGATGAGGGTGATGTAAGCTCTGTGCGCGGTATCTGTTACATCAGCAAAGAAAAACCTGAAACCTATGTTGAGCTTCCTTCACACTCTGCTGTATTAAAAGATAAAAATACTTTCATCGATATGTTCCACATCTTTTATCAGAACAATGACCCACTCAACGCGGACGGCCTTTGCCAGATGGTTGATACCCGCTATTGGGTGCAGAACCCACCCGCACATTATCTTGACCAACAAGCCCTGGATCATGTCTATGCGCTGCCTTACGAACGAGAACAACACCCCTACTACGAAGCTCAGGGCAGTGTGAAAGCACTTGAAACCATTCGTTTTTCCCTGCCCACTCATCGCGGTTGTTATGGGGAATGTAACTTCTGTGCTATCGCCGTGCATGAAGGACGCCGTATTCGCTGGCGCTCCAAGCAATCCATTGTAAACGAAGCTAAGATTCTCAAGAAAAAGCCAGCTTTCAAGGGATATATAACAGATACCAGTGCGCCAACGGCCAACATGTACGGATTTGAATGCAAGAAAAAGCTCACACAGGGAGCCTGCAAAGACCGGCGCTGCCTGACCCCCACAATTTGTCCTGCCATGCCAATCGATCATGGCAAGCAGCGCGAACTTCTACGCGAACTGCGCCAATTGGAAGGCATCAAGAAAGTTTTTGTTTCCTCTGGCCTGCGCTATGACATGATTCTGGCAGACCAAAAACAAGGGGATAATTACCTGCGTGATCTTGTGAATCACCATGTCAGCGGACAACTTAAAATTGCACCAGAACATACGGAAGACAAAGTGCTGAAATTAATGGGTAAACCATCCAGCCAAAGTTTATTGGCTTTTAAAAAGAAATTTGACCTCTTCAATCAGCAGGCTGGGAAGAAACAATTCCTCACCTATTACCTGATAGCAGCCTATCCGGGCTGCACCACGGATGATATGCGTAAATTACAGCGCTTTACCTCCGAAAAACTCCACATCCATCCGGAGCAGGTGCAAATTTTCACCCCAACACCCTCCACTTACGCCACATTGATGTATTACACAGAAATGGACCCATTTACACGGCAGAAGCTTTATGTCGCCAGGGATGACCAATCACGCACACGTCAGAAAAAAGTTGTTGTAGCTGACCGTCGGCGACAAGGGCCGCCTTCCCGTTATCGCCCCAATAAAGTAAACTCCAAAGGGAATACATATTCTAAACAACGTAGAAAAAAGTAAGCACCGCTTCTAATAAACTCTACTTAATCAGGTACTCATCATCATCCGTCAGAAAAGCCAGCGCCTGTCCAATCTCATCATTCATGATCACGCGGATAAAACTGCCCGAACGAATATCTTCAACCTTAATCACTTTGAGACAGTCTAAAAATCGTTCATCACCAGGTGAAAATTCAATAAGATGGTTCGGCGCCTTATCAAGCCAATCAGCGTGGAAAACGGATCGTTCATCCTCCAGGTCTATCGCCAGGGGATAGATATTTGCTTCCATCAAATCTTGAAAGAAATGGGTTCCCAATGAGGGTTCTGGAGCAGGTCCAATTCCCGGCCCTGTCACTTCAATCAACGCTTCACTGTTGACAATATCACCGTAATTGATCGGTACGCCCAAATCAGAGTTAGAACTGCCCCATCTCCCCGGGCCAATCAGTATATATTCATTATCCTTCATCACCTCATTGACCCGTCCGATTGCATGCCCCAGTTCAAAGCGGTCATTCAGCGTCGGGAGAGAAAAATAAGCTTTCGGATCAATATACACAATCGTATCAATTTTCTCGATATACCCCTGTGGCACTACAAACCTGGTAGAAAAGAAAATATCCGTCTTTGAAAGGTCTTTTGGAACAGGCGGGACTTCTTTAACCGTCATATAGCTTTGTGGACGGCACTGCAGAATCGTAATTTGGATATCCACACTGCCATCATCTAGCTGGTTAATATGCAATGTGAATTCAATATCGACAGGCGAGTTGTACCGCATTTCTAAAATATGCAACATCTCTCGCATACGAGCAGCAAAAGAACTGCGCCGCAAAAGTTCATCAAACGTTACCACCAGGTCATTCTTTCGTTTGCCAACCAGATTGCTATGCAGCGAAGAAAAATATCCCCCCTCATCCAATTGGGTAATGAAACGCAAAGGAGCATATTGTCCATTGATGACTTCATGGATTGGAAGCGTGCAAAATTGATTCTTCTCCAAATCAATCAGATCAATGAATTGCTGTGAGTATCGACGAATTTCTTTGGAATTTGTAGAAGGCCGCAGAAGCGGATGACTGAGCGCAACCAAACGCGGATAATCATTCCCCACCCGGTCAACCGCGCGCGTACCCAATCCCCATACCAGGCGAACAAACCCATCCTCCCGCCGAATATCAGGATGCCAGCGGTACATATTCCGGCTGAAGGCAACACCTGCCCCATGCGGCATATAATATTTGCCGAACGTTTCACCCTCAACCTCCTGGATTAATAGCGCCATGCGTTCATCATAGTCGATCAAGTCCTTACTGCGTCGATAAAGCAAAGCTGCCGGGTTCATGGTTGAGGCATAAATTTTCCCCATAGCTTTCACAAGTGCTTTTAAATTTTCTTCTAAACTTCCCTGATTCGGTAAAAAGATACTGTCATATTTTCCAGCAAACGAGGTGCCAAAATTATCCTCCAGTAAAGAGGAGGATCGTACAATAAGCGGTTTATGTTCGGTCACCTCCAGCACCTGGTGCAATTTATTGAGTATATCGTCTGGCATCCAGCCTTTTTCGAATTCCTTCACGATTTTAGGATAATCTTTGCGCATCTCTTCTTCCGATTTATATTTTTGCGTGTTCCAGATTTCGAGATCATTAAACGTAATGAAGGTATATAGTTCGCCAGACCCAACAAAAAAGGACTTGGGAATTTGAAAACCTTCAGCCAACTCACGGCCCTTTGAACAGCTCATGATCGCGGCTGCAAGCAGCATCCCCGCCGCTTTTCCCCCAATCCTCCCTGCTCCGATTTTATGTTCTCGAATATAGGCCAGGTCCTTAACCGTGAAATATTGGCGAGCAATCTTTATATACCGCAATTGGTCACTGATCAATGTGCGGATCAATACTACCTTGGCTTCCTCATAACGTGCCGCATATTGGGCACGTTCCACCGGATCTAGATTCTCAACGTGATTAACAAATTCAAAAACCAGCTCCATTGGCGCCAGTTCAAAATTGATATTCAACAAGAGATCACCCACGAGCACACCGCTTTCTTTGCAGAGCACTTCATTCAACAATTCTTCAAACATCTCAAAAGACATATTCTGACTGAATGTGAGTGTCGTTAAATGATCACGGATGCGCTCCATGCGCATATCCCAGAGCTCATTATTTTCCTCCGAATACGGATCAACCAACCCTTCCCGCTCCTGTGAGCGAAGCGCCATCTCACGAACGCGCGCCTCAAATATCCTCGGGGAAATAATATCGTGGTCAAATAATTCGCGCCGCATGGCTTCACGAATTCGCTTTCCCAGGATAGGATAATCTCCTAATGCGAGTAGTATTTTTAGAAACCGTGTGGAGGAGGCAGAAGTTGGAAACATGGCAGATCCTTCAGGTTTGATTCAATGAACTGCAATTCATATTCTAGATCAATTTCCTCAATTATAGAACAGAATTCCTGTTCTTCTCTTAATTTTTTAAGACATTATGATAAAACTCAGTGCAGCAGCACTGAGTTTTATTCAATATCACATACGAACTATATCTATGTGTTGTTATCGAGATTGGAAGATTCTTTTTTCAACCTGACTGATATTAATCTAATTTAGCTGACGTGCATCGGCATGATAATATGCTGGAAAGAATTATCGCCGGCTGGACAAATCATGGCCGGGGTATTCTTAGCATTTGCCTCTAACACCACATTCGGAGTCTGAATGATATCGAGAACCTCGCGTAGATATCGGACATTAAAAGCGATCTGTAGTTCGGGGCCTGTTAAGGAAGCATCCACCACAATCTCACTCTGACCAGTTTCTTCGCTCTGAGCAGAAAGTTCTACACGGGCGGGTCCGCCATCTTCTTGCATCACATTCAATACAACAACATTACTGCCTTCACGAGCAATAATCTCAGACTGTCGGCAGGCTTTCAGAAATGCAGGTGTCGAAAAAGTAATCATTGTTTTATAATTATTCGGCATAATCGCTCGATAATCAGGATAATTACCATCAATGAGTTGAGAAACAAGCTCAGCCTCATCCGTATGGAAAATCACCTGGCCCCGCCCAGGAGGAACCACCATCACAAGAGGTTCATCACCGCTGCCGGCAACACGCGCCACTTCACTGAGAGCCCTGGCTGGGATAATCATTTTATGCGTTTGGTTGCCAACTCCATCCATTTCTATCTTGCGAACAGAAATTCTGAAACCATCAGTGGCCGCCATACTTATTGATCCATCTTTGATTTCTAGAAGTACACCCTGCAAAGCGGGCCGTGCTTCATCCGTAGATGCGGCAAATGTTACCTGCTGAATCATTTCTTTGAAATTTAAAATATCCAGCTTGATACCTTCTTCCAGTTCAGGCATCGGTATTGGTGGAAATTCCTGAGCATCAATCCCATTGATATCAGTATGATTCTTTCCACAGTGAATATTCAGAGTCTGCTTTTTGTCCTCAACATTGATCGTAACATCTTCAGAGGGTAAAGCTGAAACAAGATCGACAAACGTTCTTGAAGGCACGGTAATCGCTCCTTCTTCTTCGATCTTCGCACCAATCCAACAGGTGATGCCCATTTCAAGGTTTGTTGCCGAAAGGCGCAAACGCCCTTCATCTGTGGCCAGGAGTACGTTGGCTAAAACGGGCAGGGTGCTGCGAGGTGCAATCGCTTTTGACACAAGGCTTAATCCATGTGACAGTTGTTGTTGTGTAACAGTTACCTTCATGGTCGCTCTCCCAAATAGCTGCTCAGTATTGGCTCATGTTGTAAACTATCCAGACTGCAAAATTTCTACTTTTTCAATCTGCAATAATTATATAAAATTATAATGCAAAAAGAAAGAAATTCAATTCCATTTATTGTCGAATCTGGAAATATTATAATGTACCAATAATTTGTTCTCAACCGACCACCCGCCAGGCACCTATTCCTCATAAACTATGAGGAATTCTATTGACAAATATAAAAACCTTGTGCTATTCTTACATTTAGATTAGTAAGTTATAAATCGATAATTTAATTCCTATTAGGAGAAAAGAAAATGACTCATATAATTGATGCTGATGCCTGCATTCTCTGTGGCGCCTGTGAATCTGAATGCCCTATTGAAGCAATCTCTGAGAAAGATGGTACTATGTGGATTAATCCTGATATCTGCGAAGACCATGGTGACTGCGTTGAAGTTTGCCCCGTTGATGCAATTTCCAAAGTAGAAGAATAATTAAATCACTAAAACAAATTATTCAGAGCCGTTCATCTAAGCGGCTCTGTTTCATTTTAACGTTCACCTCCCTCAACCGGTTATAATACAACTATGATTGAAAAAATATCTCAAGAAACTCAATGGCGGAAACGCCGAGAAATTACTCCTGAAAAAGAAGAAATTGCACGAATCGTCCTTGAGGAGGTTCGGAATGGATTGGATGTGTTACTCGCCATCCGCCGACATCCACTTCCCAGCGGCGGACACATCTCTAAGGGCATTCTTGTTGCCATTTATTGGGAGGGTGTACGTGAAGGCGAGTGGGATGCGGATCTAACTTTCCTGCGTAAAATCCGTAAAAAACCGATGCGTTCGCTTTCGGGTGTCACAACTGTCACCGTTCTGACCCGGCCGCAAGCCTGCCCTGGTAAATGCATTTTTTGCCCTGATGATGTGCGAATGCCTAAAAGCTACCTGCCAGATGAACCCGCTGCCGCTCGGGCTTTGCAAAGCCAGTTTGATCCATTTGTTCAGGTGGAAAATCGGTTGCGTGCCTTGCAAAATGTAGGACATCCCACAGACAAAATTGAAGTTCTCATCCTTGGTTCCTCTTGGGACGCTTACCCGATCGATTATCGTGAATGGTTCGTAAAACGTTGTTTTGATGCCCTGAACGATGTCGATTCAGAAAGCCTCGACGAGGCACACCACAAAAATGAAACCGCTCAACACCGCAACGTGGGATTGACCATTGAAACCCGCCCCGATATGATTACTCCAACGAGCATCCTTCATATGCGTAAACTCGGTGTAACTCGTGTTCAGCTAGGTGTTCAAAGCCTCGATGATTCCATCCTTGAACTCAATCACCGCGGACATAATATAAACCGCGCACTTGAAGCGGTTGCCATGCTGCGCGCGGCAGGCTTCAAGATCGTTCTGCACTGGATGCCGAATTTATTAGGAGCCACACCTGAAAGCGACATTGAGGACTTTGCCCGTTTATGGCAGCCAGCCAGCGAAGGTCTTGGTTTCTGTCCAGATGAACTTAAAATCTACCCCACCCAGCTATTAGAAAATACCGTGCTATACGACAGATGGAAAGCCGGTGAATACCACCCCTATACAACTAAACAATTGATCAACCTCATCGCAGAAATCAAACCAACAATACCACACTACTGCCGCTTGAACCGGGTCATCCGTGACATACCCTCGAACCATGTCGTAGAAGGGAATAAGCGCACCAGCCTGCGGCAGGATGTAGTGCAAGAGCTAAAAACCCGTGGGCAGCATTGCTCCTGTATCCGCTGCCGCGAAGTTCGTGATGATAAACTGAATCCTGATGAATTAAAAATGATCGCTGAGATTTACTACCCGGCGTCCGCTGAAGAGCATTTTTTGGAATTTGTTACCGAAGATGATAAGTTAGCAGGTTTTTTACGTCTTTCTTTTCCCAATCCCGATCAAGACCTGACATGGCGGGATAAATTTTTTCCTGATTTAAAAGATGCCGCCATCATCCGCGAAATCCATGTTTATGGGCAATCCCTCAAAGTCGGAGGTGAACAAAATGGCGCCGCACAGCATATCGGCTTAGGGACAGCATTGATTGAAGAAGCGGTCAAGCTTTCCAAAATTCGCGGCTATCAGCGCCTTGCTGTAATTTCCGCGATCGGCACCCACCGTTATTATGCCAAACGCAATTTTAAAAAGGGCGAATCCTATATGATTCGCGATATCTAATTCCCAGATTATGGTTTTGCACCATGGTACTCAACATTATTGCTGATAATAAAAAACTCCCTGACTAAATAATAAGTCAGGGAACATGGTATGAAACTCAGCCAGACTGCGCCAAGTCTCATTATAAATCAGATCTAAATCAAACCATCTCACCATCATCTGGAATGCTGTCCTGCAACTCCAACGGTGTCAAATCTTCGTCTGTTAGTTTAAAACTCAGCTCGCGATACGTCAATGTCCACACCGCCTGCACAAAAGCTGTCAATATACCATTCACAAGGATGGCAATGGGAATGTAGAGGGCGAAGAAAATACCCAACACAATTAACAATCCTGCCCCCAATGGAGCGCTATTACTGAGGAAAATACCCAGACCAATCGGCACCAACACCATGAAGACCGGAATTGCAAGAACAAAACCAATAATCCAGGAACCCACACCCACGATCAGAAACATAAGCAAGTAGTAGCCCAGATTCCTCTCAAAGACAAATTCCCAACTGGCCTTGATCGCGTCAATCACATTCATGTTTTCTGCAACAATAAAAATATTAGTTTGAGTCAAGAGCAAACTTGCCGAGACGGCAATCGGAATTGCCAGACAGATCAGAAGTATCGCCCCAATCCCCAGTGTCACGACGGAAAATACGATCCCGATAATCACAACCCCAATCACTATGCCGATCGTAAGGAGTTGTAGAACGAACATCTGCCAGAAATAACCCAACCCCTCTTTAAAGAGCGGTCCAAATTTTAATTTTGCGTTGCTGTCTTCTTCTGCATGAAGCACGCCTTTAATCAAGGCGGCTCTACCCACATTCCCCAGGAAGATGGAGAGTACAAGCCAGAATAATGCAAAACAAGCTAGAGCGACTGCAATGCCAACCCTTGCTCCTACATCAACGTTAGAGAAGAAACGTTCAATGTTATAGCCAAACCGGCCAATCCAGGGAAACATTTCCTGGAGCTCCCCACCCTGATAAGTATAATTTACCCCCCCCCTATTACCAGCACCAGAAGAACCACTACCCCCGCCGCTGAGCATTGCCGCAAAAATACCAAATATCCACAGAATCTTATACTTCCAGACAATCTTCCATGATTTCTCAAAAATCTCGCCAAAATTCATCGTTTTTTCCTTTCAAATAAAATTCGTATTCCACGAATTAATTTCTTAGTTCTATCTTGATATACGCAGTTTGGCATGCAGGGTTGCACAAAGTTCTTTATATTACTGCTCGCTTAGAAAATTTCCAATATCCCCATAAAACCCTTGGGAGGTTCATAGGACAAACGCAATAAAAAAATCAAAACTACAAACAGTGATATCGCTCCGGTATTTCCGATGTTTATTTCCTGCTGAATGCGGCTTTCTTTTTTGGGAAGTCACGAGGGTTCTTTTTGGGGACATAGTCCCTAAAAAGAACCGCTCAGTTCATCGGGCGTCATTGAGGAAGATGTGTTTGGGACTGTTTGATTGTATGTGCAAAGCAATCCTGGACGAGGATGTTCTGTTTTTTTCGAACATCCTCATTCAACAAGCCCGTTTTGCCTTAAGAGCAAACCGCTTCCCAAATGCGATTGCCCTGGTATTCTCATGTGGTAGATGATCCAACAATAAAAGTCTTAATACTGTTATTGTTGACAACATTAAGACTTTTCCCTCTCGAAATCGAATCTTCATCTTCTTCTTCATTTAATTGC
>CAZQSG010000009.1:36006-37596 GCA_964595925.1 uncultured Anaerolineaceae bacterium
ATTAAGACTTTTCCCTCTCGAAATCGAATCTTCATCTTCTTCTTCATTTAATTGCCTATAATTAACCTGACTCGCTTTTTTAATTGTTTCTCAGGAGTGATACCATGAACAGCAACATCTACAACCAATTTGCGAAATATTATGCCGAAGGACAATATTCTCAATTCGCTGACCATATGTTTGAGCAATTCCCCGTCGTACAGGAACGCTATCACCTACCCAGTCATGGGAAACTCCTTGATGTTGCCTGCGGAAATGGCGCTTTTGCGATCAATATGGCGCAATCAGGCTGGCAGGTTACGGGCATTGATAGCTCTGCTGCGCAATTAGTAATTGCCAAAGAACGTCTGCTAAAAAGCAAAGTTTCTGTAAATTTTCATCAAGCTGATATGCGCGAACTGAATTTCACTCATGAATTTGATCTGGTCACCTGCTGGTTCGATTCGCTCAACTACATGCTCACTCCAGCAGACTTAACAATTGCGTTCAATAAAGCCTTTCATTCCCTCAAACCCGGAGGATTCTACATATTTGACATGAATACGATCTACGGCATCATGGTGCAGTGGCAGAGTTTTGGCACAACGCTTCAGAAGTCAACCCCCACAATGCTGGAAATTCACCGCAACACCTGCGATCATGAGAAAAATATCGCCCACCTGCATATCACCATATTCGACCGGGAAGATACTATGACCAATAACACCTACTGTTGGCAGCGCATTGATGAAATCCATACAGAACGCGCCTTTCCGGTTGAATCGATTAAACAATGGCTCAAGGATACCGGCTTTGCTGTCCTCGACATTTTCGGCAGTATTTACGAATTCACAGAGCCTCGTGTTGATTCACCGCGGGTATGGATTGTCTGCCAGAAGGTATAAATGAAACTCAATGCAACACTACTGAGGTTGATTTATCGGCCTATTTCTGCTTTTGCCCTCTCCCACACCGCATCAAACATCTCAATGGTCAATCTTCCCGTCTGCGTGTTCTGCCTGCTGGGATGATAAGAAGCCAGCAGCCATGGAATTTCAGCATCCTCAAAGTGATAAAACGCGCCATGAGCGAAATCCAGCCTGGGGAGTGAATAGATGCGGCGCACTTCGTCGAATGCGATCCGTCCCAGTGCAACGATACCCTGCAAATTCTTCAATAAATGCAGCTCGCGAAGCAAAAAGGGCTGACAATGGTTGAGTTCCTCGCGGGTGGGTTTATTCTTGGGAGGCGCGCAGCGTCCAACCGCAGTGATAAAAATATCCTTCACTTCGAGCCCGTCTCCACGTGCAATTGATATAGTTTGATTGCAAAATCCCGCCCGGTATAATGCTGGAAAAAGAAAATCACCGCTGCTGTCCCCTGTAAACATACGTCCGGTACGGTTGGAACCATGTGCGCCCGGCGCCAGACCAAGGATCATGATACGTGCTTCGGCATCCCCAAAGCCAGGGACGGGCTTGCCCCAATAGTCTAAATCGCGGTACATGCGGCGTTTTACGACAGCCACTTCCTCACGCCATGCCACCAGCCTCTCGCATTTTCTACATATAATGACTTCTTCTTCCAAGTCCTTTAGAGTCTTTGAATCTC
>CAZQSG010000010.1:0-27959 GCA_964595925.1 uncultured Anaerolineaceae bacterium
TTCTGGAATCAATATAAAACGGACTTTGCGCCTGGGACAAATGTTCGGATTCATCCCCTCTTAGATTGGACTGAGGTCAATATTTGGGAATATATCGAAAGGGAAAATATCCCCACCGTTTCGCTTTACTATGACAAGGGAGAGGGAACGCGTTATCGCTCTTTAGGCTGCTATCCCTGTACAACACCTGTAGAATCAGACGCTAAAAATGTGGCAGAAATCATCGAAGAATTAAAAACCGGAAAATTCTCCAATGTTGCAGAGCGCGAAGGACGTGCTCAGGATAAGGAAGATGGCGGCGGATTAGAATCTTTGCGGCGGGAAGGATACATGTAAAATGATAACCTCACAACCTTCTGAAATGGAACAAATGAATATTGTTTTTGTGGGACATGTTGACCATGGGAAAAGCACCGTTATCGGGCGGCTGCTAGCAGATACAAACTCTTTGCCCAAAGGAAAATTAGAACAGGTACAGGCACGCTGTGAAAGAGAAAACCAACCCTTTGAATATGCATACTTAATTGACGCCCTGAAGGAAGAACAGGCACAGAGCATCACGATTGACTCGGCGCGCGTGTTCTTCCAATCAAAAAAACGCCACTATATCATCATTGACGCTCCCGGACATATTGAATTCATCAAGAATATGATCACGGGCGCTTCCCGAGCAGAAGCTGCGGTATTAGTGATTGATGCAAAAGAAGGCGTTCAAGAAAATTCACGCCGTCATGGTTATCTCTTATGGATGCTTGGCATCCGCCAGATAGTAGTTGTGATCAACAAAATGGACCTGGTTGATTACGACCAGGACGTTTTTGAAGCTGTTCGAGATGAATATACTCAATTCCTTGATGAATTGGGAGTCAAACCCATGTATTTCATCCCTACAAGCGGAAAAGAGGGAAGTAACGTTGCCATTAATAGTGATCGAATGCCCTGGTACTCAGACGAAACCGTGTTGGAAGCCTTAGACTCTTTCAAAAAAAGCTCACCGCCTGTAAATCACCCTTTCCGTATGCCGGTGCAGGATATTTATAAATTTACAAATTTTGGAGACCAACGTAGAATTATAGCCGGGTCTATTTCCAGAGGAAAGATCAGTGTCGGCGACGAAGTAATCTTCTATCCCTCTGGCAAACGCAGCATCATTAAAACATTTGAAACCTTCTCAGCCCCAGCCACAGATACGATAATCTGCGGATACACTGCGGGTTTCACTCTCCAAAAACAAATTTATATCAGCAGGGGCGAAATTGCTTGCAAAGAAGGCGAAGCCCACCCGCAAGTCAGCAGACGGATGTTAGTCAGCCTGGTATGGCTTGGCCGCAAGCCGATGGTCATGCAAAAACAATATTATTTAAAACTCGGCAGCGCTAAAGTTAGATGCCAGATCGAAAAGATCGAAAAGGTAATTGATGCGTCAGATTACTCCACAGAAGACAAAGATCGCATTGAACACCACGATGTGGCACAATGCGTGCTGAAATTACACTCACCGATCGCTTTTGACCTCTCTGAGACGTTATCCGATACCAGTCGATTTGTTATCGTTGATGATTTTGAAATCAGGGGTGGCGGTATTGTGCTTGAGGCACTGCTAGATGAAGACCAGGAAATTCGAGAAGCGGTCTTTGTTCGCGAACGAAAATGGATTGATAGCGCCGTATCGATGGTTCAGCGTGCTGAACGATATAACCAGCGTGCAAGCCTTATTATCGTCACGGGAAATAAAACCAGCCGGCGCAAAGAAATCGCCCATCAACTGGAGACCAGTCTATTCAATACAGGAAAAATGGTCTATTTCCTTGGAATCGGCAGTGTAATTTATGGCGTTGATGCTGATTTACAAATATTTCCCCCTGTCAAGAAACCTCAAGAACACATGAGACGCCTGGCAGAGGTTGCACATATTTTCATGGATGCAGGATTAATTCTCATCGTATCCGCTAGCGAGGTGGATCAAGCAGATATTAACATTGTCCGCTCCACTGTCGGACATGACCGGGTAGAAGTTGTCTGGTGTGGAGACGAATTAACAACAGATTTAAGTCCTGATTTACAGATTGATGACGCTGAAGACCTCGGATATGCCGTTACGAAAATTAAGGGAATCCTCCAGGAGCATGGCATCATCTTTCGACCCTGATAAAAGTAAAACTCGTCTGTACTGCGTTCGCATCGTATAAAATTGAGAAGAATCCGATTCTCTTTTTGAGAATCGGATTCGTTATATTAACGAATATTCTTTCTTCACTGTCCATTGCTGCAACTATTTTTTCTCTTGTCCCAATATCTCCAGTTCTTTTTCCAATTCATCAATCTGATTCAACAAGACCTTCACTTCTTCAATCGATGCAGCAGGTTCTTCTTCCTCGTTACGAATAAGCACTGGATTCAGGTCTGGATCCAGTAATAGTTTTTTAAACTCTTCATAGAGCGTAGCATCAATTTGATTCTTTTGCAATAAAAGATCAAGCCGCCGGGTAATATCACCGGACATATACGCAACAGGGTCCAAAAATGCTTTCATGCTCTCCCGCATTGAGAACAGGGTTAATCCGCTAAGTTGCACTAATCGTTCAAGCATTACCTGTGGGATAATTCCCCCTATCTTTTTTTCTTGCCTCGCCAAAACCTGACTCATTGTTGCGGCTGTGATATCAGCACCTGTAAGATGATCAACAACTTGGATTTCCTGGCCTTCCTGAACCAGATTGCTGATCTCATCCAGAGTAATATAAGCTTTCGATTCAGTGTTATACATTTTACGATTTGAATAACGTTTTATGACCACCATGAAACTCAGATTTCCTTTCTAGAAAAATCTTTACAAAGAGCAAAACAAGAACCAAACAGGCAGGAGACTCCTGCCTGTTATTTACTATACTTCATTTATTATAAAATATAAATCAAAGAACAGTCTTGAATTATTCAGGGGTTTCTTCCGTCTTCAGAGAATCAATTTTTGCTGTCAACTCATCAATTTTCTCCTGCAGCGCTTCAATATCCGTTTTTGTGGCAACTTTCACAGTGTGCGTGCTGCGGATTTTATCAATCGTTTCCCTTGCTTTCTTCTCGCGCTTACCTGTGACCTCTTTGATCATTTCCTTTGCTTCATTCTCAGCAATCTCTCCCCTTTCAGAAAGGCGGTTGATCACAGCCACAACTTCTTCCTCGGCAACAACAGCCGCCCCTAAAGAGGTCAGGAAAACTTTTCGCAGTGTTGAATAGAAGCCTTTTCCTGTTTCCTTTGCCTTATCCGTAACTTTACCGGTGATTCCTTCCGCTTTCTCAGCTACCTCGTTTACTACTTCATCAACTTCAATTTTCTTTGCCATTATTCCTCCAAACGATACTAATTAATTTTTTATATGCTATTATTATAACGCAATGCGTTATAATTTACAATATGAATTTTATCTTTCTCATTTGAAACCTCAAGTTCAGGAAATTTCCTGGTTTCTTCTGTTAATTCTAATTTAAAGGTAAAATAAAAATATGTTTAACAACCTTCAGTCTATTCGCAACATCCGGCGTTGGAGAGAATTACAGGCCATCCTTTTCCGCTATGGTTTTGATTTTCTGATTGACTCCACCGAAATAAAAAATGTCAAGACCACGCTACAAAGCCTGAACCTCCCCTTTTCACTGCCAGAAACCCGTTTAACTGAACTCAGTGTTCCTGAACGTGTCAGACTTATGCTGCAGGATCTTGGCCCAACTTATGTAAAACTTGGGCAAATTCTTTCAAGCCGATCAGACCTTTTACCCGATTCATGGATCAAAGAATTACAAAAACTGCAGGATGCCGTTCCCCCTTTTTCCTTTGAAATCGTCGAACGCACAATCGAAGAAGAGCTGGGTTCGATAAAAGATATCTTTCTCTTTGTAGACCCTGAACCGATTGCAGCAGCTTCCATCGGACAGGTTCACTACGCTATCCTCAATGACTTTAAACAAGTAGTAATAAAAGTGCAGCGTCCTGATATTGAGAATAAAATCAAGTCTGATCTTGATCTTGTAATGGACTTTGCCAAACTTGTTCAAAACTCGACTGAGTGGGGAAAAAAGTATGGCACTGTTGGTTTGGCTGAAGAACTCATCCGAACCTTGATGGACGAGTTGGATTACAACATCGAAGGAACCTATGCTGATCGCCTCCGACGCAATATGAAGAAATTCGATGATATCATCGTCCCAAAAATCTACTGGGAGTATACGACAAAGCGCATTCTTGCTATGGAAGCGATTGATGGAATCAAGATTAACGATATAGAAAATATCAATAAACTTAACCTTGATCGAGAGAAAATCTCACATACGTTCATTCACAGCATGTTTCATCAATCATTCATTGATGGTTTTTTCCATGCAGACCCCCATCCTGGAAATTTGATGATTGATAAGGAAACAAAAAAACTAGTTTATCTCGATACTGGCATGATGGGCAGCCTGCTGCCTGAACAACGGGAACAATTAGGCGAAATTGTTCAGGCGATTATCCGTCGAGATTCAGAAACAATCGTTCGATTGGCATTAACTCTTGGTGTTCCCTACCAGCCCATAAATGAACAAGAATTAAGCCGCGACATAGATTATCTTATTAACCTTTATCTTGAATCCCCCTTAGAACGAATTGAGGTTTCAAGAGTACTCAGTGAAATCATGACTTTAATCTTTGAAGCAGGCATCCGACTCCCATCTGCCCTCGGTATGGCGGCAAAGGCCCTTATCCAGGGAGAAGGTATCGCCCGAACGTTGTACCCTGAAATTCAAATCCTCAAAGTAATGAAAGATATTTCCCTTCAAGTCTACATGAACCGTTTCCAGCCGAAGAAAACCTTCTGGTCTGTTTTAGGTACCATAAAAGACTTCCAGCAGCTCATTAAAGTTTTTCCACGTTCTTTAACAAATATTCTCGATGACCTTGATAAGGGTCAATTAAAAATAGGAATAGAAATTGTAGATCTGAAAGACATTATTAACAAAGTCCTCGTCATTGCCAACCGTCTGATTGTGGGAGTTGTGCTTTTAGGGATGATGATAAGCTCAGCACTTGCAATGGGGGTTTCACCTGACAACACATATACAATTATTCCCATTCTTGGTGTTATTGGCTTTATCATCTCCATTGGAATCGCCCTGCTGATGATTGTCCAGGTCTGGTCAGCCATTGGTGCCGCCAGACGATCAGACAGGCGGCGTAAGAGGAGAGAAGAAAAATTTAAAAGATAATTTACAAATAAAATCACCTAATTTTCATTCTTGTTAATGTAATTCTAATAAATGCCCATTTAAACCTTTGAAAACAATGATTCAGTAGTATAATACCTTGGGTTTCTCGTTCATCTCCTTCCTCTTTCGCTGATAAACGCTAAACTTGCTGGGTGCTTTTTCAAATCGGCACTGAAATAAAAAATCATTAATTAGATCTCTCTAGAGAAGCTCGCGTTGTTCAGCCGTCAGATGAGGTATTATTATGTGGCAATTTTTCGTTGTATTGACTGCTTGTGTATGTGGCCTTCAGGCTATTCAAAGCAAAAAGCTCAGCCATTCTGCTTTATGGCTGGCATTAACCAGCGGATTGGTAAGCCTGTTGATCTATCTACTTGGTGCTCCTCAAATTGCTGTTATTGAACTCAGTGTTGGAGCTGGCGTTGTAACCATTTTATTGGTATTTGCGATAAATATTGTTGGCGACCAGCAGGAAGCAAAAAAGCCATTGGTTCCAAAAGCAATTGCTATCTTGGTTGTATTCGGCATAATGATACTCATCAGCAGTACATTGATTCCGATAAAAGACCATTCAATTTCTGTTCCCAAAACTGTTTCCCTAAGCCTATCAGAAATGATGTGGCAGGATCGGTTCTTAGACACCTTGCTTCAGATCATTCTCATTTTCACTTGTGTATTGGGAACTCTAATCCTGATGGAAGATCGGAATAAATCGAAAGAGAGAGAAAAATGAGTTTTAGCTTTTTAGATATGATCGTTCTCGCCGTTCTCTGCCTGTTTGGTATTGGTATCTATGCTTTACTGACAATGCGCAATCTGATCCGTATTATTATTGCCCTTCAATTACTTGTTAAATCAGTGATTCTCTTTGTGATCCTCGCCGGAAATATTACCGGTCAAATGGCTCTCGCTCAGAGCATGGCAGCAACTGTCATTGTTGCTGATACAATTGTTGCTGTTTTAGGTATGACGCTTGCTGTGCAGATCAAAAGGAAAACAAACTCCTTAGACACCAAAGACATTGCAAGTTTGCGGAGGTAGGGCAGTGAAAAACGCTCAATCTATATTGATCTTATTGGTAATCTTGTTTCCCTGGCTTGGTGCAATAATACTTGTAGCACTTCGACAGGCACAGGAAAAAACACAGCACTGGCTGGCTTCAGCCTTTTCCTTACTGACAGCTTTGGCATCATGGTTACTTCTCTTCTTTAACAACACACAAATTATTTCGATTCCTCTAGGCGGTATTTTTGGAAAGATTGAATTTGTATCTGATGGCCTGGCGATCTTATTGGTAATCATCGCTACTTCCATCGGATCACTGGCTATTCTCTTTTCCACATCGTATATGAAAGGAGAGTCACAGCTCAGTCGATATTATAGTTTGATCCTCCTTTTCATCGGAAGTATGACAGGTTTGGTGCTCAGCAGCAATGCGTTCTATTTATTCGTATTCTGGGAAATGACCGCCTTTTGTTCCTATGCACTTATCTCTTTTTATAATGACGATCCAAAAGCTGTTCGTGGCGGATTAAAAGCATTTATCATCACCCAGTTAGGCGGAATTGGCTTATTAATTGGAATTATGATGATCTATACCGATATTCACACCCTTTCTATCCCTGTAATTTTGGAAAGCGCATCAACCCTTCCAACACTTACATTACAAATTGCTGGGTTTGGTTTCATACTGGCCGCCGCAGCAAAGTCAGCTCAAGTACCTCTGCACACCTGGCTGCCTGACGCAATGGAAGCCCCCACACCCATTTCAGCACTCATTCATGCCGCCACAATGGTTAATGCCGGTGTTTACTTGCTGGTTCGCTTCTACCCCGCCTTTGAAACAGTGCAGGGTTGGAACCTGGTAATCGTCATTATTGCCTGCGCTACTTCGCTTTTAGCCGCGATCATGGCAAGTGTTGCATTTGATTTGAAACGTGTACTCGCCTATTCAACGATCAGTCAATTAGGTTATATGGTATATGCAATCGGTGTGGGCGGACTTTTCTCCAGCCAGTTCCATCTTCTCAGCCACGCAATTTTCAAGGCATTGCTCTTCCTCAGTGCGGGCGCTATCATTCACAGCCTGGGAACCCGGGATATGCGTTTGATGGGCGGTCTCAGTAAAAAGATGCCCATTATTCGGAATGTTTTCATTATAGGCAGCCTCTCCCTCTCTGGCATCCCCTTCTTAAGTGGCTTTTGGAGTAAAGAGAGCGTTCTCGAACATGGTCTTGAAAACGGGCCGTTATGGGCCTATGCCATCATGCTCATCACAGCTGGCCTTACGGCCTATTACACAATTCGTTGCGTGTGGATGGTCTTCTTTGGAGAATCTCGTTCACATATGCAGCCACATAAAATTTCCTCAATGATGAAAACTACACTGACTCCCCTTGCGTTTGGTTCATTAACCGCCTGGTTGCTTGCGAGTCCGCTTTCAAAATTCCTGCAATCTTCAATGCCTTTCCATCATTTTCATACCTACTCCTTCTGGGAGCCATTTATTTCCGTTCTTGCCAGTCCTTATACCTACCTGACGATGGTAGTCATCATTATCGCTATTTATGGATTCTTCCGGATTAAAAAAATGAAAGGTCTCATACATGATTTCCGAGGAATAATCGGTTTCGCTGAAAATGGATTGGGATTTGATCAATTCAATAAAGCCTTTGTAACGCCAACAATCTGGTTGGCCGAAGGGCTCCGTTATACGCAAACAGGGATATTAAATTGGAATATTTTAGGTACCCTTCTTGGCCTCCTATTTCTTATAAGCGCAGTTCTTTTAGGAGGGATTTAAAACATGCAACCTGACTTTGCACTCAAATTTCTCATCTTTTCTCCCATAATTTCTTTCCCGCTAATCTATCTTATAAGTAGAATTACCCTTCTAACTACCACAAAAAAAGGGCGTCCCATAAATCCATCCCGGTGGTTGGCTCTGGGTGTTTTGTTCGTTCAACTGTTGCCTTTATCGTTTGCGATTAAGCAATTTATTAACAGTGGTGCCGTCTACACGACAATCGGCACAATTCAACTGCAGATGGATGGCATCAGTGTCCTCCTAACCACTGTCGTCATCTTAATGAGTCTCCTCATTATCCTTTTCTCAGGCGATTACATGGGAGGCGAGGTGGGTGAAGAAAAATATTATGCCATGTTGGTGGGAATGGTGGGTTTGGTAATCGGATTAAGCACCGCTTCTGATTTGTTCAATCTTTGGGTCTGGTTCGAGGCTATGGCAATCACCCCTTATGTTCTGGTTGCTTTTTATCATGATCGCGCACCTGTCCTGGAAGCAGGCGTCAAATACCTGATCCAGAGCGCTGTTGGTACAATGCTCGTTTTACTTGGAATCATGATTGTTTTTATGCAGACTGGGACGCTTAATATGCCACACATAAGTGGAATGAACATTCAAAACAATCCCGCTCTGGTTGTTGCAGGAATTCTTTTCATCATTGGTTTTGGCGTGAAAAGTGCTTTGGTTCCTATGCATACCTGGTTACCTGATGCGCATTCACAGGCCCCCAGCGGTATCAGCGCACTCCTTTCAGGGGTAGTCATTGAAGCAGGTTTGATTACAATGATCCGCACTCTCGATATGGTATCCGGTGCTTTTCCTCAAGCTGGCACCATTTTAATTGTGATCAGCGCTCTAAATATCCTTGTTGGAAACCTTCTGGCATTACGGCAAACCCAGATAAAACGCATGCTTGCATTCTCAAGCATTGCTCATATGGGTTATATTGTTTTAGGGATAGGAATCACCATGACATCTGGAGTTCTCAATGGCGCCCAGGGTGCATTCTTCCATATCTTCAATCACGCCATCATGAAAGGGCTTGCATTCATGTCAATTGGTGTTCTCATGTATGCACTGACAGCTACAAAAAAGGATTCACACGATCCTCTAACGTTGGATGATATGAATGGTGTAGCAAAACGGTTCCCTCTCTTGGGAATTTGCCTGAGTATCGGGTTGCTTTCCTTGGCTGGCATTCCACCTCTGGCGGGTTTTGTTTCAAAATGGCAAATATTCATCGCGGGTTTTGAAACCCACGATCCATTTATCATTGGTGTCGTCATTTTTGCTGCAATCAACGGTGTGATCTCCATAGCCTATTATGCACCCATCATCAATCGTATGTATCGTCTAACCCCTTCACCCCACATCATGAAAGCTAAATCCATCACCCCTTCCATGAAAATCGTGTTATCCATCCTGACAATTGCAACGGTAATCATTGGGGGTTACCCAACCCTTCTCAACTGGCTCACAGAACCAGCCGCTAATGTGATTTTAACAGCCTTTTTACCCGGCTAGAAAGCGTGTTTTATGACTTTTCTATACTCCCCACCCATTGCTTTATTTATTCTCACCCTTTTTGTTGGAATGCTTTTTCTATTTGGAAAACAATTAGCGGGGAAAGAGCACCCCAATGATGAAAAATCGAGTATCTACGGAGGCGGTGAAAGCGCTCCCACAGGTTCTTCTATTCCTGGTTATCGGCCTTTTATTCTGGTTGCTTTCTTTTTTGCACTGCTTCACCTTTCTATCCTCATTCTGGGTACAAGCACACTGCAGCCAGCCGTTATCATTTACACCATTGGCATTGGCCTAGCGTTAGTTGCATTAATGTTAGGTTGATTTCGGTATTATTGAAAGAGAAACTTTATGAATATCAATAATGTTCTTCAAGACATAAAAAAGTGGGGGCGTGTAAACTCCCCCTGGGCAATTCATTATAATAGCGGCGGGTGTAATGGCTGTGATATAGAATTACTTGCAACAACTACCCCCCGTTATGACCTTGAACGTTTTGGAATCAAACTTCAAGGCAGTCCACGACATGCTGACATCTTATTGGTCACAGGACCAGTCACATTGCAATCCGTTGAACCGCTTCAAAAAATTTATCATCAGATGCCAGATCCAAAATATGTCGTAGCAATCGGTTCATGCGCCCTTTCCGGTGGTGTTTTCCAAAGTTGCTACAATGTAATTGGTGCTCTAAACCAACTCATTCCGGTTGACGCCTATATTCCTGGCTGCCCTCCCAGACCTGAGGCAATAATCTACGGTATCGTAGCTCTATTAAATTTTGTTCGCAACGGCGAAAAACTCTCATTCACTTCCGAAAAAAATATGTCTATCCCAGAACCAGTAATTTTTCCTCGCGAACAAGTTACTCAACTACCTGAGGTCAATCCTCTTCTTACTGACAAAGAAAAAAGGAGTTAACCATGGTCAGCACAAAAACAGCAATTCAAGAGGCTGAATCCTTGCTCTATGAGTGGACAATCTCTTCCACCTATCCAGAGTCATTTCGTTTCGACCCTGTCATCAGCCCCCAAGACTTTTATAAAGCAGTGAGCACCCTTGTTGAACATAACTGGGGGTACCTTTCTGCCATTACAGGAATAGATCGCCCAGCCTCACCTACAGAAGAAAACACTGAAGTAGAAAATCAAATTGAAGTTCTTTACCATTTTTCTGAAGGTGAAGCCGTAGTCACTTTGCATATTAGCATCCCCTACTCACATCTTGAATTGGAATCTATTTGTGATTTAATTCCTTCAGCAAGCATGTATGAGCGAGAGTTGATGGAAATGCTTGGAATTGATATGGTAGGAACTCCTGACCGAAGAAAGTTAGTGCTCCCCAATGAATGGCCTGATGGTGTTTATCCACTTCGCAAGTCATTTACTGGACTTAACGATGTAAAATTTAAGGAGATAAAATAATGGCGGAAGTCATTGACGAAAATAATCAATCCCATTTTATTGTCCCTATCGGGCCGCAACACCCTGCATTGAAAGAACCAGGCCATTTTGAATTTACTATCGACGGTGAATTCATCATCGGCGCCAGCGCAAGACTCGGATATGTTCACCGGGGCATAGAAAAAGGCGTTGAGAACATGAGCTGGACACAGGCGCTTTATATGATTGAACGAATTTGTGGTATCTGCTCACACATCCATTCTCTTGCCTATTGCCAGGGTGTTGAAAAATTAGCTGAAATTGAGATCGCTCCTCGCGCGCGTGCAATTCGAACCATTCTGGCAGAATTCGAGCGAATTCACAGCCACATGCTCTGGTGGGGTGTCGCAGCACATGAATGCGGATTTGATACTCTCTTCATGTATACCTGGCGGGATCGTGAAATTGTAATGGACCTGCTTGAATCTGTGAGCGGCAACCGTATCAATTATTCTGTCAATGTTATCGGCGGCGTAAAATACGATTTCACTCCTGAAATTATTAAAAAAACACTTGAAGGTATCAGCAAACTCGAAGAACGCACCAAACATTATCTGGACATTATCACAACAGACCGAACGCTCCTTGGCCGTACAAAAGGAGTTGGGACCATGACAGCCGCAGAAGCCCAGCGTTTAGGAGCAGTTGGTCCAACAGCTCGAGCGTCCAATGTCGTTCGCGATGTCCGTGTTGATGCGCCATATGCTGCCTATACTGATTATCCTGTGAATATCATTACCGAAACTGCTGGTGACATTGAAGCAAGATTCATCGTCAGAATCAAAGAGTTATTAGAGAGTTACCGCCTGATACGAGAAATTGTTAATAACCTGCCAGGCGGCGAGTTAAAAACCAAAAGAGTTCCCCGTAAGATGCCTGCCGGCAATGTAATCAGTCGGGTTGAAGCTCCGCGTGGCGAGTTGTTTTATTATATTGAAAGCAATGGGTCTGAAAAACCAGAGCGAATAAAAGTACGCACGCCAACCCTGCCAAACTGGGCTGCTGTTATCAATATGGCTCCTGGACATCGTCTGGCAGACGTGCCTATGCTTCTGGTTGGTATTGATCCCTGTTTTTCCTGTAATGACCGGTCAATTTGTTTTACAGGCAGTCAGGATGTTTGGACATGGGACAAGCTCAGAGAATATGGAATAGATTATTATAATGAACAATAGTATTCCGGTAATTATCGCAATGTTGATTTTTCCAGGAGGTCTCTCTCTCCTTTCTGGCGGTCTTTTCTTTGAATGGATTGATCGTAAACTTGTAGCACGGTTCCAAAATCGTCAAGGCCCGCCCTGGTACCAGCCCTTAGCAGATACCATAAAATCATTTTCTAAAGAAGAAATAATCCCCGAGGGTGGGAATAACTTCTTGTTTATTGCATTGCCTATTGTGGGATTGGCTACCGCTCTTACGTCAGGTCTATACATCCCCCTCTTTGGGATTCTCCCTTCTTACAGTTTTGAGGGCGATCTGATCGTTGTTCTCTACTTTCTGAGCGTTATGACCCTCTCATTAGGCATGGCTGGCGCCAATACTAAGGATCATTTTTCTCTAATTGGCGCCACCCGAACCCTTACACAGCTATTTGCTTATGAAGCGCCCTTCATGCTGGCGTTGCTCGGGCCAGCTATTTTCGCCAACTCATGGCAAGTTTCTACCATCAATCAATACACTCTTTCTCACACCTGGTTCGTGTTCACCCAACCCATCGGGTTCATTGTTGCTTTGATTGGGTTAATGGGAAAAGTCGAGCTTCCCCCATTTGATGCACCTGAAGCAGAAACAGAGATCGTGGCTGGCGCGCTGACAGAATATAGCGGACGTGGTTTAGCATTGTTTCACCTTGGGAAAGATGCCGAACTTTTTATCGGGTTGACATTAGTTGTTACCTTTTATCTTGGTGGTTTATCAAATCCTCTACAGTTCATACTGAAAACATTGGGGCTTTTGCTCATCATCACAAGCCTCCAATCCCTGTTTGCACGTCTACGAATTGATCAGACAGTAGGACTCTGGTGGCGCATTGGGGCATTACTGGTTCTCTTCCAATTTGTGCTTATCGCTGCATTCCATCTAATCTTCTAACGGAGAAATTGTATGTCTAATAAACACGGCACCATGTTCAATGACATCATCAAAGCTTTTTTTCACAAACCCGTCACAGTGAATTATCCTGCAGAATCTTGCGAAATACCTATTCACACCCGGGGGAAGGTTATCTATACAGCAGATACATGTACAGGTTGCCGCCTCTGTGTCCGTGACTGTCCTGCTAACGCCATTGATATCCTCATCATCGACCGCAAAGAAAAACGTTTTGTCATGGATTACCAGCTTGGAAACTGCATCTTCTGCGGTCAGTGTGTAGAAAGCTGCCGCTTTGATTGTATTGAATTATCAGATACCGCGTGGGAATTAGCCTCAACAAACCAGGATGATTTCAACATCCTGTATGGAAGGAAGGAAGATGTTCAAAAAGTACTCGACAGCCGTTCCAATGCCAGTAACATTGACGCAGAATAATTCGAAATTATTAAACGAAACAACTATTCTTGGCATCGGTCATCCTTTGCTCAGTGATGATGCTGTTGGAATATTCGCTATGCGTTACCTTCAAGATCAGGTGAATTCTGCACATTCAAAACGGTTCCAATTTATTGAAACACAAAGCGCCCCTGAAAATTTTTTAGGCCCAATCTGTCAATTCGCCCCGCGCCAGATTCTCCTTTTCGACGCAATTCATGCAGAATCTGATCCAGGCACAATTTTTTATCACCAGTTTGAGCTCACTGATAGCATAGATTCACAGCCCTTCAGCCTGCCTCTAAATAATATTTGTTTCTTCCTAAAAAAAGAATTGGAATGCGTCATTACTATTATCGGTATTCAAGTTAAGAATATTCATTTTGGCGAAACAATCACACCCGAAGTTCAAACCGGCATCAAAAAGTTTATTAATCAATTTGCTGCCCATAATTTATTAAACTAAGAACAAGAAGATAAAAATCGAAGCAAGTTTTGCTTCGATTTCTTAATTCATCAGTTTGCAAGAAAAAAACAAGCTAGGATTTCTTTCTGCTCCTTGATTTGGAACTTGGGGATGGTCGTTTGTTTGAACTATACCGACCCGATTTCCCATAAGATTTTTTATTGTTGTTTGACTTCCCCTTGTGTGCAACTGGTTTTGGTGAATTCGTTTTTACTTCCTCCCCCTTTAGGAGAGAAACTTCTCTTTCTGTTAAAGGCCGCCAATCGAATGGCTTCATACGTCCAATAATTAAAGAAGCAAGACGCACCCGAATTAACCGCACAACAGGGAGACCTAATAAACGACAGGTTTCTCGAATTTGCCGTTTATGACCTTCCTTGAGTTCCACCCTGATCCATGCACCTTTCCCTTGAACACTTTCAAGAAAAACCTTGGCTGATTTAGTCCGATAACCGTCCTCTAAGACAAGACCTCGCCGAAACGTTGCCAGTTGCTCTTCATCAGGTTGCCTGGCAAGTAAAACGCGGTATTCTTTGGTATGACCATATCTTGGGTGAGTGAGGCGATTTTTCAATTCGCCGTCATTGGTCAGCAAAATTAACCCCTCGCTATCATAGTCCAACCGCCCGACGCTGAATAAATGCTCAGAATTTGGGACTATATGATGAATCGTCTGCCTGTCATCATTGCGAGGCATTCGATCTGACAGTACTTTTCGAGGTTTGTACATCATGATATATTGTTTTGCTTCCATTTTTGGAATTTCGTGATGATCAACCCGAATAGTATCTTTATTACCGTCAGCCGACATACCAATTCGTGCAATCTTTCCATTAACCTCAACCCGGCCGTGGATAATTAATTCTTCACATTTACGTCTTGATCCTAATCCAGACCTTGCTAATATTTTTTGTAATCGCTCTTCCATTTTAATTCCTTAATCCTTTAACAGATTGTTATTTTCTTCAATAACCTCATCATCCATAACAAAAGGAGGTAATTCACTGATCGAATTCATCCCAAAATGCTGTAAAAATTCATCGGAAGTTGCATACAGCACTGGCCTTCCAGGACCTTCTCCACGACCGACTTCTTCAACCAGGCCCTTACTAACCAGCGTCCTGATCACACCATCACTATTCACCCCTCGAAAAGAATCAATACGCGGCCGCGTAACGGGTTGCTGATAAGCAACGATCGTTAGAGTTTCTATTGCGGCTCGGCTTAGTTTTGAAGAAGTCTCAAGCCCCAAAAAAGACTCCACAACTTCCGCCATCCCTGAAGCCGTTGTTAATTGATAACGCCCCCTGCTTTCCTGCACGGCGAGTCCACGGTTTGAATACTGATTCGAAAGTATTTTTATAGTTTCCTCCACTGCAACCGGTTTAACATTCAAAGCCGCTGCGAGTTCCCTCGCAGTCACGGGTTCTCCCGCCACAAATAACATTGCTTCTATGGCAGCTTCTAATGAGTATTTTTGATCTTCGATTGTTTCACTCATGCTATAATAATTCCTATGATGAAAAAACCTCTTTCTGCTTTAATTCTTATTATACTGTTTGTTGGTGTTGCCTGTCAGTTGCCTTTTACTTTTCGTAATCAAACCGAAAACACTTCGGCACAGTTTTCTCCTGAAGCTGCTCAAGTTGTCGAAAAACTTTTAGAGGAAATTGAGAGCCAGAAAGGCACCTTTGCTTTTACAATCACAGAAGAAGAATTGACTTCTTATGTTACTCTCAAATTGGCTGAAACGCAAGATGATCTATCAATCACGAACATTCATACCACGCTGGATAACGATCAGATTATAATGACAGGTGATTTCTTTGTTTCCGCTTTGGGTATAAACATTCCAATAGAACTAATTATCACTGCTGAAACAGATATTCAAGAAAATCTGGTTTTCAATCTTGAATCTATCAATCTGGGTAATCTGGCAGTTTCCGATACATTAGAACAGCAACTCAGCAAGGCTGTAAATGAAGCATTGACCAATAATATCTCGAATCAACTGACAGGTACCACTATCGATACCATCTATATAGACAATCATATGCTTACCATTTCTGGCACCATTAATTAATTCAGGACAACAGTTGATGGGTTCAATGACATTTCATTACATCAAAAAACCACAAACAAATCATATCATGTATACACTGAAAAGGATAATTATCGCCTCTCTCATGACCCTGTTGATTCTTACAGGATGTGCCACTGCTGAGAGCCAGAACGAAGATGATTTGAATATCGTCATCTATTCTGACGGAATAACCACTAACACCAAAGCCAGTATTGGTGATTCGGTAGAAAAAGCCCTGTCCAACGCCAATATTACCCTGGATGTCCTTGACCAAAGCGAACCGCCAACCTACTCAGTTCTCACCCAGGACACTGAAGTTTTCATCACGCGCATTCGGGAAGAGTTTGTTGTAGAAGAAATCAATCTGCCATTTGGTGAATTCACAGTAAAAAATGAATCCTTGCCCGAAGGACAACGATTATTGATTCAAGACGGCAAAGAAGGAATTCAGCAGAAAACCATCCGAATTATCTATGAAAATAATATCGAAATCTCTCGTTCAACCTATTCAACCGAAATAATCCATGAACCTGAACCACAGATTATTATGGTAGGCGTTCAAACACCCTTCACCGCCCTGCCGATTGAAGGAAGAATTGCTTATCTCACATCAGGCAACGCATGGATAATGGAAGGAAATACAGGGAATCGACGACCCATAATCACCACAGGTGATCTGGATGGACACATTTTCACCCTATCTCCGAATGGACAATTCCTCATGTTTACCCGTTCTGAAGAAGAATCGGAATCTGATGACATCAACTCATTGTGGGCCATCGACCTGAACAAATCTGACGCAGAGCAATTTTCACTCAAAGCCAAAAATGTCATCCATTATGCTGAGTGGATACCAGATGAATACCGGGCAATTACTTATTCGACTGTTGAACCCCGCAGTGCTTCACCCGGCTGGCAGGCAAACAATGACCTTTATCGGGTGATATTCAATAGCAATGAAACAATTACTCAAATCACCGAAGTGATTGAAACCAATCAGGGTGGCGATTATGGTTGGTGGGGCACCAATTATTCGTGGTCTCCTGATGGAAAAAGGATTGCTTACGCACGCCCAGACAGCATCGGCCTGGTAGATTGGGAAGATGGAACGCTGGTTCCGCTATTAGTATTTGATGCCTTCACAACCTACAGTAATTGGGCCTGGGTACCTGGGTTAGGATGGTCTGAGGATCACCAGACTTTGTATACCATTGAGCATGATACCACTACCAGCAGTATACTTTCCAGCTTCAATCTAACAGCTTTACTCCCAACTAACGCAGTTACGATTTCAATGATCGAAAATGCCGGTATGTTTGCTTACCCGGTACCATCGCCTATCTCAACAGAAAATGGACGATATAAGGTTGCATTTTTAAAGGCAATCTTCCCAGAAAAAAGTGATAGCAGCCGCTATCGATTGATCCTCATTGATCGAGATGGTTCAAACCAACAAAACCTGTTCCCCCCCGAAGATTCTTTAGGGTTGGAGCCTCAGGAAGTCCATTGGGAACCGCTGGGGACAAGCAATTCCTCAACCCAGATTGGGCTGATCTATCAAGGGAATTTGTATCTAATTGATACTCTCTCTGGAGAAAGCCATCAAATCACAGGGGATGGAGCCTTGAATCAAATCGACTGGAAACCAGTTGATTAATCTGCTCGAACTAAACCTCACAGGCTGTATCGATGCAAAGACTTATCAATTTACAGATATAATTTAAATGACTCAAGAAACTATTTATTGGAGGATTTAAAATGCGAATATTAGTTACTGGTGCTGCCGGGTTTTTAGGCTCTCATTTATGCGATAGATTACTTAATGACGGCCACGAAGTAATCGGAATGGATAACTTTATTACTGGAAATCCAAGAAATATTGAGCACCTTGCTGGAAATTCAAATTTCCTCTTCATCAAGCATGATGTCTCCAACTTCATTTTCGCGCCCGGGGAAATCGATGCAGTTATGCATTTTGCCTCTCCGGCCAGTCCCAACATAATGTCGCCATTCGGTTATCCAAACCTGCCAATTCAGACCATGAAAGCTGGAGCTCTTGGAACACATAACACACTGGGCGTTGCAAAATTGAATAATGCCCGCTTTTTATTAGCATCAACAAGTGAAATTTATGGAGACCCAAAAGTCAATCCTCAAACGGAAGACTATTGGGGAAACGTAAATCCGATTGGTCCAAGATCAATGTATGATGAAGCCAAACGTTTTGCGGAAGCGTTGGTAATGTCCTATCACCGTTTCCACAAGATTGACACACGCATTGTTAGAATTTTCAATACCTACGGCACTCGAATGAGATTGGATGATGGACGAGTTGTCCCTAATTTTATTCAACAGGCTTTAAACAAGAAACCGCTGACCATATACGGTGATGGTTCTCAAACCAGAAGCTTCTGTTTCGTTGACGACCTGATTAATGGTATTGTGAAGTTGTTATTTTCAGAGGAAACAATGCCGATCAATATCGGAAATCCAGTTGAAATCAGTATTCTGCAGTTGGCGGAAATCGTCAATAAAATATGCGCTAACCCCGCAGGGATTGTTATTAAAGAACACTTGCAACTCGGAAATGATCCAAAACGTCGTCAGCCTGATATCTCAAGAGCAAAATCGATCCTTGGCTGGGAACCGTTGGTTCCAGTTGAAGAAGGAATTGAAAGGATTTTGCCGTTCTTCAAAAAGAAGTTAGGAATGATATGAAAAACTTCATCACCGATAAAAAAGAGCGAGTACGCTTTGTAAAGTTTCTCGGTGTCGGTCTCAGCGGTGCGGTGATTGATTTTGGTACCCTTAATTTGTTAACATACTTTGCCGGGATGGAGCTTGTCTATGCGCAGGCAATTTCCTTTGTGCTTGCTGTCACCAACAACTTCATTTGGAATCGAGTTTGGACCTATCCAGACTCTCGGAGTAAACCACTCGCAAACCAGCTAGGGCAATTCTTTCTCATTAACGGGATTGGCATTTTAGTTCGCACCCCGATCATTTTACTTTCCGAAAAAGTCCTTTTCGGCATTTTAAATGGCCTGTTCAGCGATGTTGTTTTTCCTTTCACCAATTTTCTTACCATTGAAAGAATTGCAGAAAATCTGGCTGTCGTTATAGCTATCCTCATTATTCTCCTCTGGAACTTCTTTGCAAACCGCCTTTGGACCTATAATGATGTAGAATAAATAGTATGGAAGAACACGCAGAGCACAATTTAGAAGATATTCATTCTGAGAATAGCGAAACTGCACCTGAGGATAACCACAAGGTTCGATCGCTGAAACACCTGATTGAAATTGTTACTGGCAAGGACACAGTAGAATACACGCCAACTGGCGAGTCGGGTCTTGCTGACAATCGCCCCTATCCATTCCTTGCAATCGTTGGACAGCAAGAAATGAAACTGGCTCTATTGCTTAACTTAATTAACCCATCCATCGGAGGAGTCTTGCTTTTGGGGCCACGTGGAACAGGGAAAAGCACTGCGATTCGCAGCCTGGTACAGCTTACACCTAAAGTAAAGCGAAGCCTTTGTTATTATGGTTGCACTGAAGAAGACATAGAAACTGGGGGCATAGATATGGTTTGCCCAGACTGTGCCAAACGTTATGCAGAAGGCCTCCCGCTTACCCAGACAGAGGATGTTCATCTGGTTGAACTCCCACTCAATGCTGAAATAGAAGATGTTGTGGGTGGGATAGATGAACGGGCTATGGTCCATCATCGAATGCGATTGAAACGAGGTTTACTTTGTCAGGCAGATCGAAATATCTTATTTATTGATGAAGTCAACTTACTCAATGATGAAATTGTGAACGTCATCCTGGATGCAGCCGCTTTAGGCGCATTCACCGTTCGGAGAGGCCCTATCTCTGCCACCTACAATGCTCGTTTCAGTTTAATCGGCTCAATGAATCCAGAAGAAGGAAAACTGCGACCACAGATAATGGATCGGTTTGGTTTACGCATTTTGGTCAATGGTCTGGAAGATATTGAAGAGCGTTGGCTCGCTTATCAACGGGTTAGTCAATTTAAACGAAGTCCATCCCAGGTTCTGGTTGAATATGAACAAGATACTATTCTCGCAAGAGAAGAAATTATTGCGGCAAAGAATAAGCTCAACGAAGTTGTTGTCCCATCCGATGTGGGAAAAATTGGTCTGAATCTCATCCATGATATGAAAATTACATCTCTTCGAGCAGAAATCACACTATTTGAAGCAGCAAGGGCATACGCCGCCGCTGACGGGCGAATAACCGTCTCCATAGAAGACGTCGCATTCGTTGCCCCAATGGCACTTCGCATGCGCCAATCAAAGTTTATTAATTCATTCTTCGAAAAACATCAAAAACAAGATAATCACCTCTCACAATTGCTTGAAAGCATCACCTCAAAACCAGATGGCGAACCAGATGGCAGCGCCTAGAATTATCGCAGGAAAAGCCAAAGGATTGAGATTGTTCGCTGTTCCCGGGAATTCAACACGCCCAATCACGGATCGTGTTAAAGAAAATCTCTTCAATATCCTTGGTGCCGACATCATTGACACTACATTTCTTGACTTGTTTGGAGGTACAGGCAGTGTCGGTCTTGAGGCCATCAGCCGCGGCGCAACTTTTTGCCGCTTCATTGAAAAAAACAGCAAGGCCGCAGCCACTCTCCGGCGAAATATCACTCATGCAAAGATGGAAGAAGCAGTAGAAGTCTTGCAGATGGACGCCTTCTCTCTACTCAAACGTCCCTCTGATCGGGTCTTTGACACGATCTACATTGCCCCCCCGCAGTATAAAGGTATGTGGAAAGAGACGCTTTGGGCTCTGGATAAAAACCCTGGCTGGCTGGCTGAATTTGCCTGGATCATCGTCCAGATTCACCCAATTGAAGATGACGAAGAATTGAAACCCTTTGAACATTTTAAAGAGTTTGACCGCAGAAAATACGGCTCAACACTGCTCATCTTTTATGAAGCCAGGGAATAATTTAGCTCATCTATCCTGATTTTGCAATTTATCTTAAAATGGAAAATTACTAGTTTCAAAATCAATTTGATCGAGAAAAAAACCTTTTTTCAGATGAAATCGCAATTTCCTCACCCCAAAATTCTTGTATTTAAATATTTCATTCATTGAACATCTTTGTCTTCAAAGCTCCCGATTGATCATAATAATTCAGGCCTGAAAAAATACCATCACCCGGGTTCCAATCATACGCCCATGGGATGAATACACGCAAATCTTCCACAATATTAATTTGATCAATACTCGAAACCGGCACCCATTTTAATATCCCCTCATCTGAATCAGATAACTCTTCCCCAGCATATTCGCCGCAGAAAACAAATAAAGTTACTCCACAATGTGTTTCAACATCAACCATTACAGTTCCGCACAATCGTAAATCGATATTAGTCTGGCCCGATTCTTCTGCCAATTCCCGATAGGCAGATTGGAGCACATCTTCACCCCTCTCTACATGCCCTCCCAAACCATTGTATTTCTGCGACCAGATATTCTTTTTCTCACTCCCCTTTATTAAAAGAACCTCCTGCCCTTTGAAAATAAAGAGCAGGGTTCGTGGTACTACCGAATATCTTCTTATACCTAATCCCTGATCACTTTTTGGCATATTTTTTCCACTCGCAATAACCGCTTGATAAAAAAAACACCTCCCCACTGGAAGGTGTTTTTACTCTTGAGCTAAGAATTAACTCTTTTTGACTAACTCTCGGACAATATCCAACTGACCAGCAGAACCTAATTTTACATTTTTTTCCGCTATGAATTTAGCATATTCTTCCATGAAGATGATGCCGGGTTTACGAAGGTCAAAGCCTTCTGGATGGTCACGGAAATACTCACGATGTACGCGGGTCCAAACCAGACGGCCATCGGTGTCGATATTAATTTTTGTTACACCTAATTTTGCAGCAGGGAGGAATTGATTTGCATCAACACCTTTAGCGCCAGCAATTTTGCCGCCTGCTTCATTGATGCGCCTCACCTCATCCTGAGGAACTGAACTGGAACCATGCATAACAAGCGGGAACCCGGGAAGTTCTTTCTGAATTTCTTCGAGAACATCAAAATGCAAACCCTGGGAACCAGAGAATTTGAAAGCGCCATGGCTGGTGCCAATGGCGCAGGCTAGTGAATCCACACCAGTGCGATCTACAAATTCTTTGGCTTGGGAAGGATCTGTTAATTTTGCATCAGCTTCGGCCACATTAACATGTTCTTCAACGCCGCCCAGCTGACCCAGCTCTGCTTCAACCACAATACCTTTGGCATGTGCGGCATCAACAACACGTTTAGTAATAGCAATATTCTCTTCGAAGTCTTCATGGCTGGCATCAATCATCACAGAGCTATAGAAACCGCTCTCAATACAATCATAGCAGGTCTGCTCATCGCCATGATCGAGGTGTACCGCAAAAATAGCTTCAGGAAAGAATTGATCAGCACCACGAATCACTGCCTCAAGCATTGATTTGTCAGTATAGGTTCGAGCTCCTTTGCTGATCTGGAGAATAAAAGGAGCTTTGCTCATTAAATTACCTCGGAAGAGCCCCATAGTCTGTTCAAGGTTATTGATATTGTAAGCGCCAATTGCATATTTGCCATAAGCGGCTTCAAAAAGTTTTTTAGTCGTGACGATCATAATTTACCTCTTTAATTTGGAATAAACCTATATCAATCCAATTTTACCAAATGATTCAGATAAAATTGATACCATAAAAAGGAGGAAAGATATTCCTTTCCTCCTTTTTCTTTCCCTTTTTATTGTAAGAACATCGGAATCCCAAGAATATCATTTACGGCTGGCCGGTATTGTTTGGAATCGTAGTATTTTTCAACTTCTACGATCTTCTTACCACTCATAATGTAGTCAATCGGAACTGCCGTATAACAGCCATTTTGCAGGCCAACCATCGTTCCAGTATCGCCAGACTTCAACAACTGGGTAGCCAGATTTCCATAGCACATCGCAACCATGCGATCAAGAGAATCAGGTGCGCCAGAACGCATTAAATAAGCTGGCTGCTGGAACATAACATGCTGTCCAGTACGTCGTTTAATTTCTTCGGCAACGAGTTGTCCTACACCACCCAATTTTTTATGTCCATAATCATCTTCTTCACCAGTTTCAATAATTTTGCTGCCTTTGATTATTGAACCCTCAGAGATCGTCATCAGCGCATAGTTAGAAGGACAATTACGCTTATCTTCCAATAATAACTCTGCCAATTCAGCAATATTGCATTCGACTTCAGGAATCACAACCCGATCAACACAGGCCAGTAAACCTGCGAACAAACTCGTTTCACCTGAGTTGCGTCCAAAAAGCTCCACAATACCAATCCGTTCATGAGATCCAACAGAAGTTCGCATATTGGTTAAGAACTCAATACTTCGAGTGATCGCTGTAGAGAAACCGATACAATAATCAGTGCCAAAGACGTCGTTGTCCATTGTCTTAGGAATACAAACGCAAGGGAAACCCTCATTGTGAATCCTGGCAGCAAAACTTAAAGTATCATCCCCGCCAATCGGAATCAAAGCATCAATTCCAAGGTGTTCTAACACTTTCAATATATGGTCTGTGTAATCCATTGTACCGTCATCTTTAACCTGCTTCCCTAAACCTGAATTCTTTAAAAAGTCGGGAACAGTTTCAGGTTTGACATTCTGTGGGTTAGTGCGTGAAGTATGCAAAAAGGTGCCGCCAGTTCGGTCGATGGTCCGGACATCCCATCGAGAAAGCTCACGAATATAATAATCATGTGTAGCAGGATCATCCAGATTATAGTTCAGCAAACCGCCCCAGCCACGACGTATACCCAATACGCGATATCCGTCATCGAGTGCATTTAATACTACAGTCTTCATTGCGGGGTTCAAACCAGGCACATCGCCACCACCTGTCAAGATACCAATCGTCTTAGCCATTGCTTCAGTCTCCTCATAAGTTTTAAATTTACCAGTTAAAAAATAGCATATCAGTAAAAGAGCACAAATTCCTCACTCTAATTTTACTAGCTTAACACATGCTTTGACAATGGAAGAATGGATTAATTCGGCACCACTATTCATGACATTTATCAATCCTGTGGTATACGCTCTTCTTTATATTGGAATTGTCAGATTGACCAGACAACCCCGGGTAGGCGCTGTCTCAATCATCATCGTACCATTCAACATTTCAACTCGTTCGCGAATTACATTGAGTCCAAAGCCTTTGGATTCGTCAACTTCATTTTCATTGTAATAAAAGCCTTTTCCATTATCCGATACGGTAACTTCAATCATATCGTCATCAAGTTCCAAAGTAACTTTAATTTCGACGGGCACAGTTTGGTCAGAATTGTGGAATGCGGCATTACTCATCAATTCCTGTATTGCTCGAAATATGACAATTTCTTGAGTTTTCGCGAGACGTTTTTCATCGTTACCATGGATCATCAATTGCACATCAATACCAGTTTGTTCCTCAAACGAGGCAGCATATCGTCGCATGGTAGGCCCCAAACCAAGATCATCCAGAATCATTGGACGCAGCTCAAAGATAAAGGTACGAATATTTTGAAAGGTTTTCGTAGCACTCTTTTTTAAATTCTCCAGCTCAACTTTTGCCTGTTCAGCATCTATATCTAACGTGCGTGAAGCAATCTCTGCCTGAATAATAAAATTCGAAAGCGCTTGTGCAGGCCCATCATGCATTTGATGAGAAAGTCGTTCTCTCTCCCCCTCTTGGGCTTGAGTTAACTTATCAAGCAAGGAGGTGCTGTCGCCTAATCCTGAGCTATTTTCTAATGCCATTGCCTCATTCAATTGTGAAAGAACTTTCACAATGCGATCATATAATACTTTGTCACCATTCAATTTTTCTATTCGCCCACGCATCACAAGCAAACGCTGCTGCGCATCCATCGCAGCGGTATAAGCAGCACGGATGTCAGCCGAAGGAATCAAATCAGCCTGTGTCTGCACTTGAGAGAGATGGGAATTTATGGCAGCATTTCGCTGCGTTATAATATCAACCTCTCTCTGGCTCTGCTCTAACATCATATTGACTTCGTCCAGTGCGCGTTGTGCCTGATCCAATTCTGCGCGGATTAGTTGGTGAATATCAACCTGATCTGTTATCATGTTATCCATATATATTCCGACTCCTCTAACGGAAGGTTAAGAACCATTGTTCATAAAAGGAGTATAGCACAGGACAAAAACCAGAAGAAAAATTGAACAAGCCTTTTTCTGTTTTTTTATGAAACTGCTTGTTTTGGAATATTAAAAAATAAATCCCCGCCAAATTAATAAAAAAGTATATTACAGAAATAATCCTTGGTTAAGAGGGTTGTCCCATTTGAAGCGATTTTCGTTGACAAATAAAAGTGTTTGTGTGAAAATTCGTATCGAATTTAATTTTTTTAATAGACGAGAAGATTAATAATTTCTCACTAAGGGTTAACATCATTAACCCGATTAACCTAAAATGTTTCGAATGAACAGCTGTTTTCTTTTTGCGGAAAAGGAAATTACAGAAATCATTCTTACCGAACTACTAAGGCAAGCCTTACTTGCTAAAGCATTATTATAATAGGAGAATATTATTAGATGACTACCTGGCTTATTATTTCACTTGTGGCGGGACTGGTATCCGTCAGTATCGCTATCTATCTTTACTTCTGGGTTCTTAAACAAGAAGTGGGTACAGAACGAGCAAAAAAAGTTGCTAAATGGATTCAAACTGGCGCAAAAGCATATCTGCGCAAACTCTATTCCGCGCTTGGACTGCTTGCTGTTGTTATGGGCATTATCATCGCTCTTGTATTCGGTCTCGATATTGAGGGTGGTTTCGCAAACCCTGATCTGGGACGCGGCCTTCAAATGGCATTCTACTTCTTCATTGGTTCTGTGCTCTCCGCTGCTGCCGGATACATGGGCATGACCATTGCTGTTCACGCCAACGTCCGCACGGCCACAGCCGCCAATAAAAGCTTATCCAAAGCTTTCAATCTGTCTTTCCGCGCAGGTTCAGTTATGGGTTTGTCTACGGTCGGTATTGCAATTCTCGGTATGAGTACTATCTACCTCATCACAGGAGATCCCAATTATGTTCTTGGCTTCTCACTTGGTGCTTCAATGCTTGCTCTTTTAGCAAAAGCTGGAGGCGGGATCTATACCAAAACCGCTGATATTGCTGCTGACCTGGTCGGAAAAATCGAAGCTGGCATCCCCGAAGATGATCCCCGCAATCCTGCTGTTGTTGCCGATAACGTAGGCGACAATGTTGGTGATGTTGCAGGTATGGGCGCTGATATTTTCGACAGCTATGTAGCTTCGGTTGTTGCATCCATGCTGCTTGGCTTCAGCCTTCCTGCAGGCGGCGAGGAACGAATAATCTATACAGCCTTTCCGCTGATTGTCTGTGCGCTTGGCATTCTCGCTTCAGTTATTGGTATGTTCTTCGTCAAAGTTGATGAAGGTGGGCGACCTGGCAAAGCATTAAACACGGGCACAATTGTAACCAGCGTCCTCCTGGCTGTTTTCGTTGCTATTGTGGTTCTCGTTGGCGGTTTCAATATGGGCGTAATGTGGGCTACCATTGGGGGTATCGTCACAGGTATTATCATTGGCTTTACCTCCGATTATTACACCAATGACGAAAAGCACCCCGTACAGTACACCAGTAAAGTTTCTACTTCAGGTTCTGCTATCAACATCATCACTGGCATTTCCTATGGCTTCCTGAGTGTTGTACCTTCCATTATCGGCATCGCCGCCGCAACCCTGCTTTCCTTCTTCGTAACCCAGGCCTATGGGCTTCCCGGTGTGTACGGAGTAGGTATAGCTGCTGTTGGCCTTCTCTCTGTAAGTGGTATGATTGTTTCTTCTGATGCCTATGGCCCCATTGTTGACAACGCCCGTGGTATTGCTGAAATGGCTGGCATGGACGAAGAGGTTATTAGAAAAACGGATATTCTTGATTCGGCTGGTAACACTGCCAAAGCGATTACCAAAGGCTTCGCCATTTCCGCTGCAGCACTGACCGTTCTGGCACTCTTTGCAGCCTATTCAGAACTGATTGCAGCCGCAACTGGTACCGAGTTGGTGATTTCCTTGCGAAATCCAATGGTCATCGCTGGTGCCATGATTGGCACTGCAGCTCCTCCGTTCTTCAGTGCCTTGCTTATGCTCTCCGTTACCCATAATGCTTTTGACATGATTGGAGAAATTCGCAAACAGTGGGCAGATGAACCTGGAATTTTGAAGGGAGAAATTGAGCCTGATTATGAGAAATGTGTCGCACTAGCCTCTCAAGATGCTATTAGCTCTCTGGTTGGTCCTGCCCTTATCGCTGTTGTCCTGCCTCTCCTGGTCGGTTTCATCATGGGGCCTGAAGCCCTCGGTGGTTTCCTCGGCGGTTCAATTCTCACCGGTATTGTTTTTGCTCTCTTCATGTCCAACGCCGGCGGCCTCTGGGACAATGCAAAGAAATACATTGAAGCTGGTAATTTTGGCGGCAAGGGCTCTGACGCTCACAAAGCTGGAGTCGTTGGAGATACCGTTGGTGATCCTTTCAAAGATACAGCCGGCCCCTCCATCAATACTCTCATCACAGTTATGTCACTCGTAGCTTCCACATTCGCTCCTGTGATTGGTGCCTTCCACATCTTTGGCTGATTCAAAAAATGATTACATCAGAATCCCCTGCCAGTTTAGCAGGGGATTCTGTCTTTCAAAGGAAATATTACTAATCAAGTCTTCGTTTCAATCTCCTTCATTTCATCATGATGCACGTTTGGTTACGAATCACTCCCTGATATGATTCTCACCGCGAACTACCCATTTATATGTGGTCAGTTCT
>CAZQSG010000010.1:28059-36835 GCA_964595925.1 uncultured Anaerolineaceae bacterium
TCACTCCCTGATATGATTCTCACCGCGAACTACCCATTTATATGTGGTCAGTTCTTCCAGAGCCATCGGACCTCTCGCATGTAAACGCTGCGTAGAAATAGCAACCTCGGCACCTAAACCCAGCTGCGAACCATCCGTAAAGCGGGTGCTTGCATTTACATAAACAACAGCGGAATCTACCCGTCGCACAAATTCATCAGAGTTTTCCTCTGTGTCCGTTAAAATGCCATCAGAATGGCCTGTACTATGTTCCTGAATATGTTCAATCGCTTCCTCGAGATTACGAACAACTTTCACACCCAGAACAAGTGAAAGCCATTCCCGATCGAAGTCTCCTTCTCGAGCGGGCTGCACACAATCCCCAAAAAGATCATGGCAATATGAAGCTGCATTCTCATGCAATCGGATTGAAACATTCGCAGCAGCAAGTCTTTCAATCAATTGAGGGATAAAACGCTTTGCAATTGATTCATGCACCAGAACAGTATCTAATGCGTTGCACACCGTTGGTCGCTGGGTTTTTGCATTATGGATCACCTTCACCGCCGCATTCAAGTCCGCAGTCTGGTCAACAAATAGATGACAGATCCCAATCCCCCCTGTAATCACAGGGATCATACTGTTTTCTCGACAATATTGATGAAGCTTGCTGCCACCTCTCGGAATCAACATATCCACTGTATCATACATAGTCAGCAATTCCTGAACTAGGCTGCGTTCTGGCGAATCGATAAATTGCACAAAATCGCTATTTAACCCGCATTGTTCATAAGTTGTTTGAATAATGTTTACCAAAACCTTGTTGCTATTGATTGTTTCTTTCCCGCCCCTCAAAATCACAACATTACCAGATTTTAACGCCAATGCTGCTACATCTACAGTTACATTCGGACGAGATTCATAAATTACTGCCAGCACCCCCACCGGAACCCGTTGTTTATGAACATGCAGCCCGTTCGGCATTACCTTCTGGTCGAATATCTTTCCAATAGGGTCAGGCAGTTCAACCACAGTCCTGACATCTTCTGCAATCCCTTTAATCCGATCAGATGTTAATCGAAGGCGATCAATCATGGCATCATCCAGTCCAAACTTAGCTGAAGTTTCTATATCGGCTTGATTTGCCTGGAGAATCTCATCCTGGCGAACAAATAAGGAATTCGCCAACACGGTTAGAGCATGGTTCTTCGCTGCTTCTGGCAAGATTGCCAGACTTCTGGAAGCTACCCTGGCTCTTTGCGTCATTTTTTTAATGTTTACCATTCACCAAATCTCCTATCTCGAGAATAGAACAAGATTATCTCGATGAATAACTTCTTCTCCGAAGGCAAACCCTAGAATCTTTGCAATATTATCAGAATGTGTCCCAATAATTTTCGCCACATCTTCATCTTCGTAGTTTGACAAACCAATTCCAATCACCCACCCATTTGGATCAAGGATATTCACACTATCGCCTCTATGGAATTTTCCACTGGATGATTGAATTCCAATAGGAAGAAGGCTACCTCCATTTTTCAACGCCTTCACAGCTCCAGAATCGATCCTGAGTTCTCCTATCGTCTCCTTCAGACCTGAAAGAATAAACCGCTTCCGATTTTCTAAATGTGTTCCTGATGCCGTAAACCAGGTGCCCAGAGATTCTCTGTTCAAAGCAAGGCGTGGAAGTATTTTCTCTAGATTGCCATTCGCAATTACAACGGAAGTGCCGCTTTTCCGTGCCAGGTCTGCTGCATTTAGCTTTGTGCTCATCCCACCCGTACCCAGACCATTCGCAGACCCGCTCGCAGCATGCAGCAAGGCTTCGGGGATCTCTTGTTGGTTGATTAATGAGATTAATTTGGCTCCCGAATCTTTTCTTGGATCCGCAGTAAAGACACCATCCTGATCGGTCAATAAAATTAATAAATCCGCCTCTAACAGATTCGCCACTAACGCCGAAAGATTATCATTATCTCCCAATCGTATCTCGTCCGTGGCAATCGTATCATTCTCATTGATAATTGGAATAACGCCATATTCCAATAACGCCTCTATCGTATTTCTTGCATTTAAATACCGCTTCCGGTTTACAAAGTCATCCCGAGTCAACAGCACTTGAGCGATCTGCCTATCAAACAGTTCGAATAATTGTGTATAAATGAATAAAAGGCGGGGTTGTCCCACCGCTGCCAGCATCTGTTTCGCAGGCAAAAACTTTGGCAGGTCTGGATAATTCAATTTTTCTCGACCGGCTACAATCCCTCCTGAGGTAACTAAAACAACCTCTAAACCCGCCGAACAGAGCGTTGATACTTGCTTCACTAAATCTATCATACGTGGCTTTGAAAGAGATTTTTCTCCTGCAGTTAATGTGGACGTGCCAAATTTAACAATGATCCTATTAATCTTTTTTTCAGTTGTCATATTATCGTGTCTTCTTTCTTGCACCCAGAATTTTTTTACTGAGGTACTGAGCTTCGTACCCTAGGTGCTTTATCAAAGTGAATTGTTTTTTCTCTTTTCGTCCATACAGAAAATCTAATACTCGAATCAAGATAAATATTGGTAATAAAAAATTATTATGGACATTCTTCATGTTAGAATGAATGAAAATAAGTTTATCAGAACATCCAGACTTTTTGAAGAATTCTCTTTATTATAGGCGATAAAAATGAACGAATCCTCCACACAACCTGTCCTTTACCCTTTCCTTTTTGAACCAGTATTAAAAAATTATATCTGGGGTGGAAGGAATCTCGAGAAATATGAGCGTATCCTTCCTCCTGGCAAAACAGCAGAAAGCTGGGAAATTGCTGCTCACAAAAATGGCTCTTCAATTATTCTAAATGGCATCCATCAGGGAAAATCACTCACGGAGCTTACTGCCGAATTTGGAATCGATATAATTGGAAGCAACGCAAAATGGGCGCTGGATCGGGGAAAATTCCCTTTGCTTGTTAAATTGTTGGACGCCAATCAAAGACTGTCAGTCCAGGTTCACCCAAAAGATGACTACGCCTTGCAAAACGAAGATAACGAATTGGGGAAAACCGAAATGTGGGTTGTGCTACATGCAGAACCCGATGCGAAATTGGTCTATGGTGTCCGCAAAGGCACCACCCGAGAAAATTTTAAAAGAGGCATTCAACAGGGCAATCTCGAACCTTATCTAAATATCATACCTGTCAAATCCGGCGATCACATTTGTGTTCCATCGGGGTCTTTACATGCCATCATGGAAGGCACTATAATGATCGAAATTCAACAAAATTCTGACACAACCTACCGCGTCTATGACTGGAACCGCCTGGGAAATGATGGCATGCCGCGAGAGCTGCATATCGAAAAAGCCCTTGATGTAATCAACTTTGAACAAATTGAACCGCAAATTGGTCCGGCTGTTGAAATTGAATCGAACAATGGCATTCGAAGATATATGCTCTGTCATAACGAATACTTTGTTACCGAACGAATAGAATTTGAAGATGCGGCAACGTATACAGGAACTTGCGATGGCAGCAGTTTAGAAATTTGGGGGATTATTAATGGTAGAGCGAAAGTAGACCAAACGCAACTGGATGCCATTCAATTCACACTCCTGCCTGCGGCATATGGTGACTTTTCCATTGTTACAGAAGAACCTGCCGTCATGCTTCGCACAACCATTCCTGCATCAGCCTAATCTGGTTGATTTTAAAAAAACAAAAAGTGATTGAGCATTCGTTCAATCACTTTTCTTCATCCCATATTTTCTGGCAATAATTATTTCTGATACCCCCAACGCTTTTCTTTCTGCTCCTCTGAAAGATCGAAACCTAATGTGCCGCCAGGATTAAGAATGTTATTGGGATCAAAATAGTCCTTGAGCACCTGTAAGGCACCGTATGTTACTTCCCCGATTTGTTCTTTAAACCAGGGAGCAGTTTGTTTTCCGATCCCATGATGATGGCTCATAGCAGCGCCGGCGTTTTTGATAGCTTCCAAAACCCCATATTGAAGATCAAGATACTCATCAATTTCATCAATTTTTGCAAAGAAAATAAAGTACAGGTTGCATCCTTGCGGATAAACATGAGAGATATGGCTGGTGCATATTGTATTCGGACGGCTCTTCACAAATTTCCTTACTTCATCATGCACTTGACTGACTTGAGACCATCGGACAGCACATTCCAGGGTGTCTGTAAGAATGCCAAAATCCTGCAAGTCTTCTCGCAGGTATGGATCTCGAAAACGCCCATGTTCCCACATTTGCGCCACGCCAAAGATGGAAAGATCAAAAGCACCATGTTTACGGCAGATGCGTTGAATTTTCCGCTTAATCATACGTGTATGCTGCCCATCCCCGTCAGCAGTTCCCAGCATCAAGCAGCGCTCCATTGGTTGATACCCTAAAGCGCTGATGATTCGATCTGCGATTGTACCTTCTACCCCATAAAGCTTGAGTCCTACATCTGTCTCCTCTCCATCAGATAATCGGAATACCGAAGGTAGTCCAAACTCCCCCTGAATTATTTCCCGCATGGCAGCTTCACCCTCCTGCCAATTATTGAAAATAAAGCCATAATAACGGGTGTTTTCTGGCTGATAATGCCTTAATTTGAGAGTCACATTTGATAAAACACCAAAACATCCTTCACTTCCCATCATCACCTGGTTCATATCAGGACCGGTGGCATACCGAGGATAAGCTGGCGTCTTATACACCCCGCCTGGCAGGACATATTCCTGTGAAAGCACCATATCTTCAATCTTGCCAAAATAAGTAGAGTTTTGTCCAGCGCCTTTTGTAACCACCCATCCACCAACAGTAGAATATTCAAAAGATTGAGGGAAATGACCTGCAGTATAGGCCTTTTTCGCTCCCAGGCGCTCGGGTGCATGATTGATAATGTCTTCAAGTGCTGGGCCATAGATACCTGCTTCTACCGTGATCGTTTGGTCAAGCTCGTTAAAATCTAAAATTCGATTCATATGGCGTGTCATATCCAGTGCAACACCATTCGACACCGCTTCATATCCTCGTGTGACCGTAGACCCTCCACCACGGATATTAAGCGGAATATGGTGTACATCACAATAATGGAGAATTTTGATCAGGTCATTCTGATCTCTCGGGCAAACAACAATGTCTGGCAGGTTTTCAATGATTTTCTTGCGCATGCGCATCAAATCAATCATTCCAGCGCCATAAGAACACCGTAAACGATCGTAATCACTCGTTTGGATATTCTCATCACCTACCATCTTGCGGAGAGCATCCTGATGACATTTCGCTAATTTAATAGGAACATTAAAAGAGACTGGATCGAGTCCTTCTTCATGCGGGTTTTCAAAATCACCATCCGTCATTTCAAATGCTTCTTTTACCAGTTCAAAAAGACGTTTGTTCGGATGTTTGAATTCTGTCATACCGCCCCATTTGAACAAGGATCGATAGGAATTTTTAGGCGCCTCGTCTTCATACCATTGGGGAGTAAATCCAGTTTTATTCTTTGCCATCATCAGACTCCTTCCAATTCTAATTTCACATCATGTGGAATGGGGGCATAAGCCTGCTCCCAAATGTCTCTGTAACGTTGATATTCACGATTCCATTGCTCATCAGTCCACTTCATTTCTTCTTGAAAGATACTTTTCACTTTCGGCATAACCTCTTCACCACCATTTGGAAGCAGCAAACCTAAACGCACCCTGCGCAACAACAGATCATCGAGATGGAGTACTGCCTCAGATTTTACACACCACCTGACCTCAGCCCAAATATTTGGTAATGGCGAGATCTGGCATAATTCTTCAGCTTTCCCAACTGCAAGCATTTCCCCTAATTCCAGTCCATACCGTCCCAAAAGATAATTCATTGTTTGAAGATCAAAACAGTCATCCATATCATTCGCAACCAGGGTCTCAGGTAGAGGTTCAAAAAATCGTTGATTAGTTTTAAACTCAGGAACATCCTCTAAATATTTTCGGGCTAGATTTAATACATCTATTGCCATGATTCTGAAAATAGTGATTTTTCCACCACCAATGTTGATTAAACCATCTTCATCCCACACCTCGTGCGCACGAGACTCGTCCGATGGATTCTCAGCACCTGAACTAATAATTGGGCGCAAGCCAGCCATAGTTGAAATAATATCTTTTTTACCCACCTGTACATTTGGGAAAGTGTATTCAATGGCACTCAGCAGATAATCGATTTCCTCCATGGTGCAGCAAGTTTCATTGCCCGGTCTCCCTGCTGCTTGAGGGTGATCTAAATCCGTAGTTCCAACCAATACTGTACCTTCCCATGGAATGGCAAACATCAACCGACCATCGTCTGGGTGTAAAAGAGTGACCGCATGGTTCAAAGGAAATTTATCAAAAGGAAACACTAAATGGCATCCTCTTAGTTTTCGAATTTTATCTGTGTCTCGAATCGAGGAGCGAACTTCATCAGACCATGGCCCGGTTGCGTTGATCACAACTTTTGCACGAATCTCTAACGGGCTATCCTCCTCACCAGATTGATCAACAAGGACAACTCCATTCACTCTGCCAGTATCATCCTTTAATAATTGGGTGACTTTGGTATAGTTTATGGCCGTAGCACCTGCCATAACTGCTTCACGGATGATACGCAAAACGAAACGGCTATCATCCATCTGCGCATCATAATAAGTGACCCCTTTTTCTAATCCTTCTTGACGAATTATTGAACATTTTGCCAGAGTTTGCTGGCCGGATAAAAATTGATGTTTCCATTTTTTTGCCATCATATCATAAATGATAGTTCCAATTTTTAGCGATGATTCTTTCATCTTTCCATCTTTGAAAAGTGGAACTAAAAATTGCAGCGGTGTCACCAGGTTTTTTGCTTCCCCCAACAGCCATTCCCGTTCTTTAACAGATTCATAGGTCACATCAAACTGACCATTCGACATGTATCGAAACCCGCCGTGAATTAATTTCGAAGACCGGCTTGAAGTACCAAATGCAAAATCATATGCTTCAACCAGCAACGTTTTCAATCCTGCATTCGCTGCTTCCCGCAAAATTCCAGCCCCTGTGATTCCACCCCCAATCACAATGATATCCCATTCCTGATTCAGTGTTTCCCATGTCTCTTTACGCCATTTCATATCCCATCGCATAGATCAGTTTACTCCTCATCCTCAGTTTCGAATATTTTCCGCCAGATCATTTCACTTTTCTTCATCACTTCTGTGCAGACATGTTCCGCAGCATTCGGATCGTTCAATCGCGCAGCCTGTACAATGGATCGATAAAAATAGTTTGACAGCTGATAAGCACCATCACTTGAAAAATAAAGCTTCCCCATCAAGTGGTATACAGCCTTAAACCCATTCAGCATTAACGGAAAAACTGGATTACCAGAAAGGACAGATAATCGGTGGTGAACATTCCAATCAAAAACTGAATAAATATCAGGTTCTTCCGATAGCTGTTCCCACCCATTTAATGCCTTTAATACACCATCTGGATGATTTGCAACCGCCATTTTTGTATAGGCTGGTGCGACTAAAAACCTCAATGTCAGCAAATTTCCAGTAAATTCGGGGGAAACATGATCTTTGTGCTCAACAATTGAAGATAGCACCCCCAGGTTTCCTTCAACTAAATAATTGCGTACACGGGTAGCTTTGCCTTGCTGAATATCAATCCACCCATCTCTTCCCATTCGCTGAAGCACTTCTCGCAGGGTAGGTCTCGTTACTCCCAATAATTCAGATAACTCGCGCTCGCCCGGCAAAGTCGAATCAATGGGAAAATCTCCAATCAGAATAGACTCAATCAATTCGTATTCTGCAAATTCCGCAGGTTTTTTCGGTGCAACCCACTGTTTCATCGTAACTCCTATTATTAACTGGTAAGTGGTCTTACCAGTTAATAATATCATAGCGAAATAAAAAGCGTTTGTCAAGAATCTTTAAGAACAAACGCTTAGAGAAATCATATTGACAACAAGAAAACCTGATGCAGCTCTCTTTAATTAATCTGCATAATCAGAAAATTCATGTGATCCATTTTCCGCTAACACAATTTAATTATTTTAACTTTACCCCATAAGGCAAAGGCTCACCCTCAATGCCGGCAATAATATTCTTTGCCGCCATTTCTGACATTTTTTCGCGCGTTTCATAGGAAGCAGACCCAATATGAGGTGTAATCACAACGTTGGACAATGTTAATAAAGGATCAGCCAACGATATCGGTTCAGGATCAGTTACATCAAGCCCCGCCCCAGCCAGTTTTTTCTCCTGTAAAGCAGTAAACAAAGCCTTGCTATCAACAACAGGCCCGCGCGCCGTATTCACTAAAATTGCCGTGTGCTTCATTTTTCCAAATGCCTCCGCATTCAACATAGAATACGACCTGTCATTCAACGGACAATGCAGAGACAAATAATCGGAGTTTCTAAGAACAGTATCCAGGTCTACCTTAGATGCGTTATACTCTTCAAAATAATTCTTTGAAGCGGTGGGACTATAGAAAAGAATCTTCATACCAAAGCCCAATCCCCGTCTCGCAAGAGCTTTTCCAATTCGCCCAAAACCAATAACTCCAAGAGTTTTCCCAAAAAATTCATATCCCTGAAGTAATTTCGGACCCCATGTTTTCCATTTACCTGCCTGAATATAAAGATGCCCCTCAACAATCCTTCGAGATACTGCCATCATTAATGCAAATGCCAGATCCGCCGTGGTTTCAGTTAAAACACCAGGAGTGTTTCCAATCTGCAGCCCCTGCTTAGAAGCGGCCAATAAGTCAATATTGTCATAGCCAA
>CAZQSG010000011.1:0-36197 GCA_964595925.1 uncultured Anaerolineaceae bacterium
CTTGTGTCAAAGAATCCTTTCCCTCCTCGAAAAACAATAACACTGGCATTCCAGCACCCTCATACCACAACGCAAGTCGTTCAATGCCCTCTTCATTCTCAAAAGCATACCAGGTGGTATTGGGCCAGAAGAAATCATCAAGATCACCAATCGCTAACGCATTAAGATAAGGATCACGCATGAGATATTTTTCTAACTTTTTTTTGTCACGAATTGTTGTCAAAAGCATAAAATTTTTTACTCCACTCGTAGAAGAATAAATTCCTCCACCTTTAAATTCACAATTAATTTATATTAGAAGAAGCCAATCGCGATAATCAGCAAAAAAGGTAGAAAACCAGACATTCCCCACAGCAAGAAAGAAATCGGACGTAGTTTTTCCTTTTGATAAAAATAAAATCCCAACCCAAAATCAATCATAAAAAACAAGATGGAAAGAAAACTCAACAAACGCAGGCTGCTCACAGGTATTTGCGGCAATGGATTTAAAGCAGGATCAAACCCAATAGAGATATTTGTTTGTTGGGGAATCACCAGATTCACAAGCACCAATAAGCCAATATTAAAGGAAAAACCCGCTGCCAGCATAATCTTTACAATTCGATTTTCCCACAGTTCGGTGATGATCGAAACAGGTAGCCTGACAACTGACTCCATTGGTTCCAGGCTTCCACTCTCCATTGCAAGCTGCAACGCACGGGTGAATTCATCGGTATCTCGAGGTGAAATTGCGTACACCCGTTCCTTCGTAGCTATCAATAATAAATCCGCCAGGCCTGTCGATAAAAATTCAATCGTTCCTAACTCCCTTGAAACACGATCACCGACCAAAACGCCACTCCAATGAAATCGCGGTAAAGGAATCTCTATAGCCACCGACTCAACCGTTCTCGCCCATTCAATACATTGAATGGGTAGTTGATATTCACGCATTCCCCAACGTATATAAAGTCCATCTCGAGAGACAATATATTGCGCCTTTAGCAAACCAAAAAGACGATAACCAAGGAAAGGAATCCCTGCCAGAGATCCTAAAAATAATAATAGGAAAATTACAAAAGGAATCCCTACAGACCGAAGGAGAAAAGTTAAAGAAACAACCATAACCACCAAAAGAAACAGGATTCCCCCACCATAGGTGAGAAGACCTTTTCTCCGGTCTGGTTCAAATATCGTCTGAAAACCTAACTCGCTCTCAATCATTCAATCCTAACCAAGAACATCCCGCAATGCACTGCACACCTGATCTACCTGTTTGTGGCTCATACTCCCAGAAAATGGAATCGCCATATTTTGCTTACCCAGCATCTCAGTAATCGGGTAGTCGCCTTTCTGATAACCAAACATCTCAGTCATATAAGGCTGTAAATGAATCGGGGTGAAATAGGAACGAATTGGCACCCCATAAACGTTCAAAGCCGCTGCCACCTCATCGCGATTAAATTCTTTATGAAGACGGACAACATAAACAAACCAGCTCACATCTGTACATTCTGGTGATAACTGAGGTAAATCAATCGCGTCTAAACCTGCCAATCCATCTTCATACCAGCCTGCAACCCGCGCACGATTTCCTAATAATTCGGAAAGACGTTTCATCTGAACGGTGCCTAAAGCTGCACTCATCTCGTCCATTCGGTAGTTATAGCCAAGAATCTTGTGCTGCAGCCATGTATCCCCCACAGCACGGCCTTGATTTCTCAAGGAACGCATCATATCCGCGGCGGCATCATTATCTGTAACAATCATTCCGCCCTCACCAACCGTAATCTGCTTGTTGGGATAAAATGCAAATACTCCAAAGTCACCCAGAGTTCCTGCCTTGCGCCCCTTATACTCTCCCCCTAATGCCTCGCAAGAATCTTCAATAATTGTAAGGTCATTCTTCCTGGCAAGGTCAATAATTGGATCCATGTTTGGGGGCTGACCAAAAACATCCACCGGGATAATGGCTTTCAGCTTTCCATTCTCCGGAGTATTCTTCCGTGGCAGCCATTTTTGAGCTCTTTTTCCTCCCGCCACCAGATCCGCCGCTGCTTCAGCCAATTGCTCCACATCAATATTCCCTGTTCGTTCTTCTACATCCACAAATACCGGTGTAGCTTGTTCAAAGAGAGCAACATTGGCAGAGGACACAAAAGAAAACGGCGTTGTTAATACCAAATCTCCCGGACCAATCCCTGCAGCCCTGACACAGAGATGCAAACCTGATGTTCCAGAATTTACACCAATGGCATGTTTTGCGCCGGTATACTTACAAATAGCTTCTTCAAATTGTCCTATATAAGGTCCCATGCTTAAATATTTGGTGTTCAAGACTGATAAGACAGCCTCGCGTTCTTCGTCACCGATATCTGGAGAGGACATTGGAATTTTTGGGGCTGCGTAAAAATCCATAAGCGATTAAAATCCTTTTTTCTAAGCTCTAAATCAACCTGGGGATAATTATTTTTTCATAAAGCAGAAGATTATCCTTCTGCTGAATCGTCTACTCGATTGCTTTTCTGGTCTACCGTCATTGATTCAGGAATTGAATCTTGAGGAAAAAGATCCATCTTTTCTTCCATTTGAACATGGCCACGTAAAAATGCACCATCTTCTGTAGAAAAACTGATCACCTTGACATCCCCCCAGACACGACCCGTAGAACGAATTTCAAGCTTCTCTGCATTGATATTCCCGTGTACAAGCCCTGCAACGATCACTGTATTTGCATTCAATTTTTCGGTGTTCACCTGTCCGCTTTGTCCAATGACAACCAGACCGTTGATAGACATGTCGCCTTCAAATGATCCTTCAATCCGAATACCCCCGCTACCTTGCAAAGAACCCTGCCATTGAATTCCCGGACCCAAAACACTGGTGACCCTTTCTATGGGAACAAATGCCGCTGGCGCGCCTGGTTGAGTATCACTTTTTCGTTTAAACACGTCAGACACCTCGCTTTCTTCGTCTTCCCATTATAACAGGGAATCTTTTTCTTTTTTGTATTCACAATTAGTTAATCAGGGCAATCAAATTTGGCGAACAGTTGGTACTTAAACCGGTTGGGGAAAAGGAGAACTCTCAAAATAACAGACTATTTTTATCTTCAGTTATCAACCGCACATTCAGTTATAATATGGGAGATGTTAAAAATCTCAAAATAAGCAACTACTTTTCAACAACCTGAATTATCGGTTCAAAGCAAGGATATTATTCATGCTTCGGTCTCTAAAATTATTACGCTTGAAGAAAGAATATTCAAAAATTTGGGGACAAGCACTGCCAGAACTCACCGTTGGCATGCGTGATCCGCATTATGAGTTGGTAGAGAAAATCATGTCACATTATCAGCGCTATCCTGACGACACCCCTTTGATAGAAAAAACCCCTCAGAGGCTTCGCTCAGATGCCCGCATGAATGCTCTCATTCATCATCAGTTCAGTGTCCAATCTCCTCCGGCCGCTGACGTCTGGAATGAAATGATTCTGTCAAATGACGGTGAAATTCCGGTCAGAGTTTACCTCCCTCCGGGACGCGGCCCCTATCCGATTCTGATCTACTTCCATGGAGGTGGTTGGACTTATGGCGATCTTGACACGACTCATGCCACCGCTGTTAACATCCTCCAAAAGACGGGATGGGTCGTCATTACTGTAGACTATCGCCTGGCACCCGAATACCCTTTCCCGGCAGCCTTACACGACTGCTATGCTGTACTGCAATGGGCATCGAAACAAGAAAATGCCTTACCCATGCGCGGCAATGGTTCACAAATCATCGTCGCAGGACAGGGCACTGGAGCCAACCTGGCAGCATCTCTCTGCCTTTATGCAAGTGCGCAGAATGGTCCTGTCATTGCTTCTCAGATTCTGATCAACCCGATAGTAGATTTATTAAATCTAGATACTGTATCCACCGATAATCCTCCCATTCCATCAACCGCAAGTGTTGAGGAAATGAGATTTTTCATAAACCAATATATCAAAAATCCGCTGTCGTTAACCGACTCGTTTGTTTCTCCTCTGCATGCGGGGGATCTTTCTGATCTGCCACCGGCAGTTATCGCTGCTGCTGAATTTGCCCCTCTTCGGTCTCAGTCTAAAAAGTATGCAGAAAAGTTATTGGAGGCTAATACACCCGCTGAGTTCATCCTCGCAGAGGGATTGGAAAATGGTTTTTTCACCATGCAGAATCTGTTACCCCGTGCAAACTTTTATGCTCAACAAATTTTAGAAACTGCGATAACACAAGTTAAAGAACACGCTGCCTGACTCGTCCCGCTCTCCCTGCTCTAGTTTTCCATATTCCAATGTCGAGAGCGCTCTTTTTTTCGTTGGGATTGCCGCTTCTTCGCTTCCAACCGCCGTTGTCTGGCTGAAAAAGAAGGATGCGTCTGCCGTCGTTTTTTGGGCTGTTTACCTGCCTCGTCAATCAACGCGATCAAACGTTCTTCTGCCGATTGACGATTCTGATTCTGCGTTCGATATTGCACGCTGCGGATCACAATTTCACCAGACTTTGTATACCGTTTGCCAGCCAGGACACGCAGACGATGTTTAATTTCCCTTGAAAGGTTTTGAGACCCATCCAGGTCAAAACGAAGCAGCACTGCTGTCGCCACTTTATTTACATTCTGCCCTCCCGGGCCTCCCGCCTGCACGGTTTCGTACGTTAACTCTGACGGCGGAATTATTATTTTCTCATTTACCTTCAACATCTTCTTCCTCTAAAAAAGAGCAATCACATCAAAATATTCCTCATGCCCCGCAAGCCGACTTGCTTTTTATTTAATAACAAGCTCCGCACATCCCCGTTTCAGAAAACAGGATTACCTTTACCTCTAAAATTATATCAACTCAAACAGGTATTTTTGTTACAATAACTACATGAATGACATCGAACTCTTAAAAGAAAAGCTAAAAATATATCCTAATTTATCACTACGATATTATTCCCATATTGATTCGACAAACACAGAAGGGCTGCGCTTACTTGAAAACAATAAAACTCTCGGCAACTTGCTTCTACTAACCGAACATCAAGACGCTGGTCGTGGACGGCATCACCGCACATGGATCAATGATCCTGAAGACAGCCTGACTTTCAGCCTCGTAATCACGGACATTCATGGTTTGAAACCACAAAGTATCCCTCTCCTTTCTCTGGCCGCAGCAATCGCTGTCGTTGACGCAATTCTGACTACTACAACCATCAAACCAAAGGTGAAGTGGCCGAATGATGTGCTTATCAATCGCAAAAAAGTATGTGGCATCCTCTCTGAAGCTGTCTGGGAAGGCGATCATCTAAAAGGTGCCGTTATCGGGTTCGGCATTAATATTGGACAAAATGCCGTCCCACCAACTGCTGATCTCCGCTATCCTGCCAGCAGCATAGAACAAATGACAGGAATCAAACCATCGCATTTAATATTAATCGAAGAGATTTTGCGCTCATTCTTTCATTGGCTGCCTGCATTGGAGGAGGAAACCTTTCATAAGCGTTATCAAAATGATTTGGCATTTATTGGAGAATCGGTTAACATATTTAATGAGGTTGGAAAAAAATCGTCGAGTGGTATCTGTAATGGCATCACAACTAATGGCAGCCTGATCATAAAGACAAAAGAAAATAAACCAATCATTTGCAGTGCAGGAGAGATAACAATTCGTCCGGCATGAAACTTGCTCCTCTGTTATTGACAATAAAACCCGGAGGTAGGGATGTTTGAAGATTTACGTAACGAACTGAATGATGAGAATGTTTCATCGGATGATGAAACGAATACCAACGAACCTTTCGACAGTGGCAATGTTTTTGATTACACTGATGATGACGAGATTGAAGAAGCGCTTCAGGAGACCAGTACATCTGATCAATTTGATCGTTTTGGAATTTATGAAAGTGATGTTGATAACGAAGACGAAGAATTGGAGGATGAGGGTAAAGAAAAAAGAATTCTAGGAATGACCGCACCTCAACGTTTCATGATGTCTGTGATGATATTCTTTATGGTCGGCATCCTGGGTGCCTTCTGCCTTGTCCTGAGCGGTAAAATTGTACTACCCTTCTTTTAAATTCTATACCCTTTCCTGTTTTATTAATCAAGGATTCCAAACCTTCTCATCATGATGAGAGGGTTTTTCTTTGCCAATCCATTCTTTCTCTTCCCCAAATATGGCATAATATCAATAAACATGTGCTTTGTAACTTTTATGGAAAGTTACTGAAGAGAACTGAAACGAAACGAATTAAAAATATTGCATACTTTTTGCAACTTCTGTAATGACCCTCCGTATATAGTAATAGAACAAAAACTCAGGAGTTTATGTGGAAGCTGAATTGCAGTTGCGGCTCAACGAAGCCATTCAAGGAAACGATGACGCATTTTGCCGACTGGTAGAACATTATCAGGCTGGTGTTTATAACCTCTGCTATCGCATGCTGAGTAACCGGCATGAAGCAGAAGATGCTGCACAGGAAGTATTCTGGAAAGCTTACAAGGCACTTCACCGCTATGACCATGAAAGGTCATTCCAAACCTGGTTGTTATCCATTGCATCACATTACTGCATTGACCAGTATCGAAAAAGAAAATTAACACTGGTCTCCATCGATCAACCGTTTGAAGAAACATTTCAAAGCAATGTGCCCACTCCTGAGAAGGTCATTGCCCAGAGCGAAAACGCAACAAGTATCGAAACCCTCGTCTCCACATTGAAACCCACAGACCGGGCAGCTGTTATCCTTCGATATTGGTATGAAATGAGTGAAAAAGAAATCGCCGAATCCCTCCAACTTTCTGTCAGCGCAGTTAAAAGCCGCCTTTTCCGGGCGCGAAAACAACTTGCGCACAACCTTGAAATCGTGGGAAATGATTCTAAACGCTACGAAAGGGAATGCTATGAACCATCAAACGTATGAAAAGTGGGCTGTGACCCCGGAAACACGCTCCAAAGAAGACACGAAATCCTTCGAATACCATTGCAAAGAATGTGAAAGCTGCACAAAACTTGCAGCAAACTGGGATCATATTCACACAATGTTAAACGAAAACACACCCATAACAACTCCCAAACCTGGTTTCACTGCCCGGTTCCAGGCCAGTCTGCCTGCCCGTAAAGAAGCAGAACAAAAACGCCAGGTTCGAAAATTCCTTTGGATTTTAGGCTTCAGTTTTTTGGTGGTTCTTAGTGCAGCATTGACTTATTTCTACAGCATAAATTCCATTAACAATCTTCTAAGCCAGCTCTTTACCTTTGGCGCTGAAATTATTGTGTTCTTTGAGAATTTAAAAATCATCACCAGCACTTTTGCAAAATTCGCGCCCCTCCAGTTAATGATTCCCGGATTCATGGTCGCGGGCAGCGCCATATTAGGATTATTGATCCTCTGGGGGATAACCCTCTGGCAATTCTCGCTTCAAGGAGAATCAACAAATGAATAATTATCAGAAGTTTATTACAATCTTCGCCACTATGCTGATCCTGGTTTTTGCCTTTCCCGGTACTGTACAGGCAGAGGATGGCGATCAACCGGGACAGATTGTTCTCGGTGGAAATTATGTTTTGGACGAAGATGAAACCCTTTACGGTGATCTCGTCATAATAGGCGGCAATGCCTCCCTCAAAGCAGGCTCCATTCTACATGGAAATATTTTGATTGCGGGAGGCACCATCAACGCCAGTGGCACTATTAATGGAAACATTCTCAGTTTTGGTGGAGTTGTTAATATCAAATCGAATGCCGAAATTCGCGGTGATCTTGTTCGGTTTGGTGGTGTTTACAATGTTGACAAAGGTGCTGAAATTGAAGGCAATATGGTCAGCAATGAAGGCATCACAGTGGACTTCCTGGAAGACTGGTCAGATTGGAAAGAATTCGACTACGAAAACCAAATAGAAGAATATAACCCAATTCAACAGGCATTCTCCACACAGCGAATTGCGCTGGAGAAAATTGGAGAATTCCTATTGAATGCCACAAAGGCCCTGGGGTTGGCTGTTCTAACTGTCATCGCCAGTTTATTCCTGCTCAAACCAATGGAACGTTCTTCGGAAACTCTCTACCAACATCCAGCATTAAGTTTTGGCATTGGTCTGTTAACCTTGATAGCATTCCCCATCTTGATGGTGCTATTACTTTTCACAATTATCCTTATTCCCGTCTCAATCTTGGGATTGATTGGGTTTGCTCTCGTCATCCTATTCGGCTGGTTTACGCTAAGCCTGCTGCTTGGACGTCGTCTGGCAGAAGTTTTTAAAACCAGGTGGACCGATCCCCTCAACGCCGGTGTTTGTTCTCTGGCACTGTCTCTTGTCGCTGCTATCGCCAGCATTATCCCCTGCATCGGCTGGCTCCTGCCAGCACTCTTTATAAGTGCCGGGTTAGGTGCTGCAGTGATGAGCCGCTTTGGAACCCGAGTCTATATAAAACAGACAAAACCTGCCACTGCGGCACAATCCCAAAAGCCTCAAGCAGGTGGTGAGTATGAATTACCTGTCACTTCCGAAGCATTACAATTTGCCAAAGAAGAGTCTTTACCTCAATCTCTTTTGAATGATCTAAAAATGGACGATGAACTTCCACCGCTAGATCTCGATAATTATGAGACTGATAAAGATGGAGAAGATAAATAAAGGCATCAAATTTCACCCTGGTATCTCTATCAGGCATAGTGCAAAAGCATTATGCCTGATATTTGTTTGAAGACAGTATCATTTATTGAGAAGGATAAACAAAAATAAACATCCGATCTCTGATGAGGTTACTCAGTATCAGAAATCGGATGCTTAGTGTTTAATGAATGGCTATTTCTTCGAGTTCGAAACCGGAAGAATCGTAACCTTTCGGCGCGGATTTTCACCCACGCTCTCGGTCCGAACACCTTCGTAATCGCGCAGTGCAAGATGAACCATACGGCGTTCATTTGCTGACATCGGTTCTAAAGATTGACGGCGTCCAGATTTTACACATTGATCTGCCATGCGTAATGCCAGTGAACGAATCTGCTGTTCACGCCGATTGCGATAACCCTGAACGTCTACCATCAGAGGCACCATGCGTCCCATTTGTTTGTTAACAATTAACGAGGTAATATATTGCAGCGCATTGAGGGTTTCTGATCTTCGGCCAATTAAAATACTCAAATCGTTGCCTTCAATATCCACCCACAGCAATTCCTCATCCATCGAATCAACCGGCTCAATGTAACGAGATTTCACCTCTGCGGTGATACGCATTTTTTCCAAAAGTTCCCGCACTACCTCGACAGAAAATTCTGCTACTGCATCTTTATCATCTATTTCCGGCGATTTCCGATTCTTTGATTTTTCGAATTTCTCGCCACGGGTGGATGACTTTTCTTTTGATGGCTTCCTGGCTTCTTTTTTGACCTGCTTCTGCTTCGGAAGTTCTTCAACGACTTCCTTTTTTTCAACCGGCTTAGGGTCACTCATCAGTTCGCCATTTTTATCAAGTCGAGTAATCCGAACAAGAGCTTCACGACCACCAATTCCAAAAATTCCAGAACGAGGATGTTCAACAATTTCTACATGAACCTGTGTACGGCTCAAACCAAAATCAACCAATCCTTGATCTATCGCTTCTTCAACTGAAGCGGCAGTAATTTCCATTATGTTCTTTTTTACTGTCACAAATGCCTCCTCAATCGTTATTTCTTATATCCACTCTTCTGAATATTTTTTTCCGGCGTTTTCTTTTTCCAGAACATGACATTCTCCCAGTGGGCGTTCCCCATAAGCGCATACTGTCCAATGCCAACAAGGTTCGAAACCACGAAGTACAGAGCCAAACCTGATGCCAGTGTATATGCAAGGTAACCCATGAAGAGAGGCATATAAATAGCCATCATATTACCCATCTGAGCACCCTGATCTGGTGCTCCACCACTGGCTGCACCGCTTGTTGGCGGTGTGATTAGCTTCGATTGAATATATGAGGTAGCAGCCACAACAACCGCCATGATAGGAAGTGCAAAAGGCAGCCAGGACACCTCAATTAAATCAGGTTGTCCCAAATTCATCCACAGGAATTGATTATTCAATGGTAACAATTCAGATGCATTAAAAAAATTGGGGTAGACTAGCTTTGTCAGATCAAACATCTGCATTGGCGTCTGCGCCATCGCGCGGATAACGCTCTGATACAGGCCCAGGATCAAAGGAAATTGAAGCAACGTTGGCAGACAGGAGCTAAAAGGGCTGACGCCCTTTTCTTTATAGAACTTCATCTGCTCTTCAGCCATTTTTTCCTTATTACCCTTGTACTTTTCCTGAACCTTAATCCAATCCGGATCCTGGTTCATATCCTGAAGAGCACGTGAGCTTTTAATTTGTTTTACTGTCAAAGGATAGGTCAACAGACGAATTAAAATAGTGAACAGAATAATAGCGATACCAAAGTTCTGTCCCAGATATTCATAAATCAGCAGCAAAATGTTAATAAAGGGTTGAATAATTATAGTTTCCCACATAGGTTAACTCCTTAATTCTGGGGCATGAACGTCCAGGTCTGATTTCCATTACTGTCAAAAGCTGCCAGCATGCTTTCAGAACCTTGCGTCAAAGGAATAATCATCAAATCGTTGATTACAACAGGATTGCTGCATAACGTACCGGCGCTATCTGGAACAGTGCGTGTCCATTCTTTGCCGCCGTCAAAATTGAAAGCAATCACAACACGATCATGGCTGACTACGACAATATTCTCTCCAAGAACAGTTACTGAAGCAGTAATCGAGCTGCCTACTTCGGCAGTCCAATTCATCTTGCCGTTTTCAATGTCCAGAGAATATACTTTCCCTGATTCATCACCGACCAGCACCATATCATCGACAACCACAGGAGAAGCCCAGACATAACTGTCTACTGGTGTCCGCCAAATAAATTTGCCGGTTTGAGCTGAAACAGCGATTATTTCTTTATTGATAGTGCCTACATAAAGGACATTCTCTGCCAAAGCAGGGCTGCCATTCATAGGGCCGCCCATATCTATCTTCCAGATCAAATCTCCATTGGTAGTATCAAACGCGTACAAATAATGATCCATTGATGTCAGATAAAGAACATCGCCATCCACAACCGGAGTAGACCAATTGAACTGTTTAGTTTCCATCCTGAATTGTTCTTTACCATACAGATCAAGGGCATACACATTGTAATCAGCGGAAGGTGCGAAAATAGTGTCATTCGCAAAAACAGCACCGCCAATGAAACGGTCATCTGCGCCATCAAACACCCATTTTTCATTGCCGCTTTCAATATCCAGACCGATCACACTGTCCTTAAGATCAGCAATTATCAATTGGTCTCCAGCAATAGCAGGTTTTGCATAAAATGTCTGGCGGTTACTCGGTTTCTCAGGATAACTCCATATTAATGAACCGCTATCAGCATCAACAGCATAGATTTTTGAGCCGTTGGCAAGATACACAGCACCAGCTTCAGAATCTGCTGTCAAACCTGGCCAGCTTTGACCAGAAGTCAGGCTGCTCGTTGAACATGCGCTAAAAAGCACCGCGATCATGATAAACAACAGAGGAATTGTAATAAATTTATTTTTCATAGATTTTCTCTCTCTTTTTATGGAACCGGGTCAATTCCACCCGGATTGAATGGATTGCACCGCAGCACACGCCACACTGCCAGCAATCCGCCTTTGATTGCGCCATGCTTTAAAATTGCTTGATAGGAGTAATGAGAACAAGTAGGATAAAATCGGCAAGTGTTGGAGGGTAATGAAGGAGAGATGAACATTTGATAAAGCCGAATGGGAACTAAGAGCAGATACCGGGGAATATTCCATAGATTAAAAGGAACATCACGCAGTCGAGGTTCCGGTGCGTTTAAAGAGGCATCATTAATTTGTTCACCAACATTAACGTGGCTGCACATTCTTTCCATCCAGAATTCCAGCGCGCCGTAACAAGGTCAGGACAGCAATTTCGATTTCTTGATATTTCGCTTTTACAATTGGCTTTCGTGCCAGAAATAAAAAATCCCAATCTTCTGGCAGTTCGGCAAAATGCTGCTCAATTGCATATTGAATGCGTCGTTTTACCTTGTTCCGTGTGACCGCATTTCCAATTCGTTTTCCAGTTATTACACCTACTCGACTGTGGCTTTCCCCAGATGCTAACCCTTCAGAGGGTTGTTCCTTTACCAACAATACGATGTAACGATTAGAATATGCTTTCCCATCACTTCGCAGCCGCTGTATGTCCTTCGTTTTCCTGAGTCGAAACTCTCGTTTCACAGATGAACCTGTTTTCTTTCCGCTCCTTTTTGGGGATAACCCTCCTTAAGAAGGGCTATCCTCAAAAAGGTTTCGCGATCTCAAGACACCAACAGCAAAGCGCTTTTCTAACGACAAACTACCAGCGTACTTTTTTGGTAAAATTGTTCGCCTTAACAGTCAATTGTTGGCGGCCTTTCAGTCGGCGTCGCTTCAGCACCTTGCGGCCATCGGCTGTCATCATTCGTTGACGAAAACCGTGCACACGGACACGACGTCGTTTGTGCGGTTGATACGTTCGCTTTGGCATATAATCTAAACCTCATTTAAAAAATTCCGATAAAACACTGCCTCCCAGTAAAATTACTGGCAACGCAGTAGAAAATTATAACGTAAGGGGTAACTCCCGTCAATCACAACCCGGAAGATTCTGGGAAGGTGGATCAAACCTGGGAGGAACAATTCTCGGAGGAATTGGATTTTGGTATCCATTCGGTTGTGCCTTGCGCAGTTCATCCCAGGCCTTCTCAATAATTTCAGGATGCTCCACACATTCAATCGCTGCCAGTGCCATTGTTTTTGCCGCGTACATCATGCCTTTATGTCCAATGGATGTCCGTCCAAAAGCAGTAATCGCCCATGAATGCCCGGGTGCGCCTACAGCATAGCAGGTTGTCACCAGCATTGAACAGGGGACAGTACGAGACAGGTCTCCGACATCCGTAGAGCCACCCGCAATTCTGCCTTTGTTCAACGAAGGGAAGTATTGACCAATGATCGGCTCATCAAGATATTTTTCAATCATCTCCTCTTTTGTCTCATCCGAAAGAATCCATTTGCGAATCATTTCCCGGGCTTTGTCAGTAGTAAAGTTCAACTGCGCATTCACGGTGCGGGCGAATTCTTTCTCCGCCTCGGTATACTGAATAGGTCCAATCAATTTCATTTGTTCATACTGCAGGTCTGCCAAAGTGAAATTGGGCAGCGTGCTTGAGGTGGCCGATTCAAAAATCTCTTCCATCTGAGTTTCAGTCATCATGGCCGCGCCTTTCGCAATTTTGCGCACCCGTTCTGTAACTTCCGAGAGGTTTTTTGGCTCATGTGCGCGTAAGTAATACCATACCTCAGCTTCATCGGGCACAATATTGGGTGCACAACCCCCATTCGTAATCACATAATGCATACGCACATCACTCGTCACATGCTCACGCAGATAATTGACCCCCACATTCATCAATTCAACAGCATCCAGAGCAGATCGGCCCTCATAAGGAGCCGCTCCAGCATGAGCTGTTTTCCCATGAAACTGGTAACGAATGTGATTTACACCCACATTACTGCCTTTTGAGGCGTAGGTTATGCTGGAAGGATGATAATTAAACGCCACATCCAGGTCACTGAAAAGCCCTTCACGCTGCATGAAGGTTTTGCCTGCGCCGCCTTCTTCTGCTGGACAACCATAATATCGGACAGTTCCAGATTTTCCATTGTCAGCCAGCCACTCTTTGAGACCAACCGCGGCTGCCATACAACCCACCCCCAGCAAATTATGTCCGCATCCATGCCCGGGTGCTCCCGCTTCCACCGGCTCTTTTTCTGGCTGCGCTTTTTGGGAGAGACCTCCCAATGCGTCAAACTCACCGGCAAAACCAATCACCGGGCTGCCACTGCCCCATTCTGCTATGAAAGCAGTGTTCATTCCAGCTACATCGTTCTGAATCTGAAATCCGCGTTCAGCCAGAAAATCAGCCTGTGCTTTGGACGCAAAAAATTCATGATATCCCAACTCTGGCTGATCCCAGATCGCATCCGAAAGATCTGTAAAGGGTTTCTTGTTCTCTTCCAGCCAACGGATTACTGCCTGTTTATTCATATTTATATCCTCACTTAATTCTCTTTTCTCTCATTATACTGAAAAATAGGGTTGAATTCATCCTTTCGAACCAATATCAATGATTCTAACATCATCATTTTTGCCAAGTGGTGTAAAATTCATGTATAACTTTTCTAGAATCAATATGCCAATCAAGGGGTTTGCATTTTGAATCATATATCGCTCTTCACACTCCAGTGTCTTTTCATTAAAGACGGAGGAAGTCATGCCTTCTGGTAGATTAAATGAAGCAATCCAACTTGCCACGTCTGGGCAGCGCCACCAAGCGAAGGCATTGCTGATTGCGCTTTTAAAAGAAAATCCCAAAGAAGAATTAGCCTGGCTGTGGGTTGTTGATTTAATCGACTCCAATGAAGAAAAAATCATCATCCTTGAGCGTGCTACCTCTTTGAATCCCGACAGCGAACTGATTCAGGAAGCATTGGCACATTTCAAAGAAACCATCGCACAAGAGATTCAACCCGTACACGCCGCCTTTGATATACATGCGCAGTATGCCGATGAAGGTGAGCCAGAAAGAAAGAAATCCCCCTGGCGCTGGCTGCGCTGGGTTCTCGCAAGTCTGATTATTTCAAGCATCATCGCAGTAAGCATCTTATACTGGCCTCTTTTGCAGAATACTTTTTCCGGTTCATTGGCATTATTGCAAAGTCCTACGGAGAATCAATCACTCCCGTCATTAGCAACCTGGACCCCCCAGGCCTCAACCACACCTACGATTACACCTACCCCCACTCCTGAACTCCCTGTTGGATTTGGTACTCCAATGCCAGAGCCTGCCGCCACAATATCAATTTGGGATGCCGACCATTTGCTTCCCTTCGTTCAGATGGGTGATGGAGTCTTGCTTTCAGCCGCATGGCGCCCTGAAAACATGATCAGCGCCATTTCTTCACGTGGTTTCGATCAATTTGATCTGAAGACAGGAATTTCAAATCACCAATCCACGAATGCAAACGCTATCTTGCTGGCAGACATCTCAAAACAAGGGAAAGTAAGCGCCTGGAGCACCACCGAGAATAAAGTATTCATCCAGCCAATTGTTTCTTCTAAAATGCCAATCGAACTTGCTGTAGAACCACAACGGTTCAAAAAGCTGTGTCTCTCGCCCGATGGTCAGCTGCTGGCATTAGTCAAAGAATCTGATGAAATTGAAATCTGGGATACAAAAACGCATCAATGGTTGAGCACTATCATAAATGATTACGGCAAGGTCGAAAGCCTGGCTTTTTCAGGGGATAACAGGTTCCTCGCTATTGGAAATCAGTGGGGGTTTGTCTGGTTCTTCGAACCACAAACCGGCAGTGAAATAAATAAATTTTACGATCAAGAAGGTTCAATCCTAAGTATTACCTTTTCCAGTGATACTACTTTCCTTGCCGCGGGAGGCACAGCTCAATCTGTGGTTCTTTTTGATCTGGAAGAAATGCGGATTCACCATCATGTCTATGACCTGGAAAAGCCGGTTACTGATGTTTCTTTCTCTTCACAAGAAAATCTGCTGGCAATCGGTCTGGAAAATGGAGAAATCCTTATCTGGGATGATGACCAGCGCGAAGTAATTGATCAATTCAACCAGCATCGAGCTGCTATACAGGAACTCACCTTCAATGATGCTGGCGATCAACTCCTTAGTCGCGCAGAAGATGGCGCCTTGCTAAGCTGGCAAATTACCACCGGACAGCGAATTGATGCCTTTCAACCCAATATTCCAGGTTCTATCTTCACTTCTGCCATCACCCCCAATGGGAAACTGATTGCACTGGCCGGCAGTGACAGCCTGATTCACCTTTTTGATCTTGCGTCACAACAGGAAATTGCCACGCTTAAAGGGCATGTCGGCAGTGTCTGGCATCTGGATATCTCAGGGGATGGCAAGAAAATGATCTCTGGGGGCAGAGATGGACGAGTACAGTTGTGGTCTCTCGAATCTTATACACAAATCGCTGAATTGGGTCGTCACAGTTCTTATGTGAGGGGGGTAGCCTTTTCACAGGATGGTCAACTCACAGCAAGTGCTTCAGCAGATGAAATGATTCGGGTGTGGAATACCACCACCCTTGAAGAGGTCCATACCCTCGTCGGGCATACCGATCAGGTGCAAAGTATCAGTTTCTCACCTGACGGACAAACCCTCATCTCGGCGGCCGACGATGGCACCATCCGCATATGGGATTTGTCCACCGGACAAATGACAAATGTCATCGAAAACGAAGGACTGGCTCCTCTTTATGCCATTCAAACAGTACCGGATAGTCCCTGGTTCCTTGCTGGTGACAGTACCGGAAAATTAGGCTACTGGAACAGCAATGATAAACAATTGCTGGCATCGCTGCCCGGCCACACAACGGAGATTAACACCATCGCTATCACACATGATGGCTCTCTGGCTGCCAGCGGCGATGCGGACGGTACTATATTCTTATGGCAGTTGGAAGAACAGGAACGATTGCGAATTCTTGAAGAACACAACAAACCAATTGTTGGTTTGAATTTCTCCAATGATGCCCTTGCCCTCTATTCTGTTGACCGTTCTGGATTGGTTTTGCGTTGGGATATGAAAAGCATGGCTCCAGCTACGTCAGTAAAACAATATACCAGTCTGTTGACACATGCCGAAATCTCGCAAGATCACTCACTTGCCGCGTTTAGCAGCATTGACCAGAGTATCACCGTTGTTGATCTTGACCGTGGTGAAATCCGATTCCAAATTAAAAACTTACCAACCTCTGTTCAGGCATTGTCCATTTCTCCGGCAGGCTCGCATATTGCCGCAGGTCTCGACAATGGCACCGTCATGATGTGGGACAGTCAAAATGGCTATGAAGAATTAAAATTGGCAAATGGTGATTTTTCCGTCACAAGCATGATCTTTGAACCCACAGGTCGTGTTCTAATGATCGGCCGTTCTAATCACAGCATTGAACGGCGTGATATCCGTACCGGTGAACTCCTTGAAACTCTCTGGGGGCATTCAGATCGTGTAGAAAGTCTCGCGTTTGCCCCAAACGAAGTAACAATGGCATCAGGCTCCGCTGATGGTAAGGTCTTCATCTGGGACATGGACGATAACTCTGTCCTCCACCGAATCAGCGCCCATCGGGATAATGTCACTGGGCTTCAATTTTCTACAAATGGCAAATCGCTTTATTCCAGCTCGCTGGATGGAAGTATTCGGATTTGGCAGATTGCCAATGCTGAAGAAACAAATAGTTATCAAAGTGAAATTCCCCTGCATCTGCTGGAAAATATAAGCACTGCCAGTCTGACATCAATCAGTAGCGGCGAACATTCGCTCTGTTTCTGGGATGAAACCATACCCGACCCTGCGCCATGTCTCTCAAATCAATATGGACAAATTCAGGAACTCACATTCAGTGTGGATGCAAGTTATCTTCTCATCATTGATCAAGATGGCTGCATTCAAAAATTGGCCGTGACTGAAAGCACAGCACCAAAAACCACGCCCACAGTACAAGCTCTGCCCACGCAGACCCAGCAAACAGAACTCGGAACTGAGAATGTCAACTCCGAGAAACTACCATCAACTTTATATTATTTATCTGACGAGAGCGGCACCAACCAGGTATGGCGTCTCTTAGCCAATGGCACACTTAAAGAGCAAATCACAACTGAAGAATTTCCCGTGACGTCCTATGATGTTTCCCGTAATACGGATCACATCGCTTATGTCAGCAACAACGAACTCATCCTGATCAATAAACAGGATGGAAACCGTATCGTCCTTGTCAGCAGTGAAACATTCCCATCAACTGATTCAGCCCCACCCTCGCAATCTCAAATTGGCGATATTCTCTTCTCTCCCGATGGATGGCGCATCGCCTACAGGTTGAATGGGGTCCACATTTATTCCATTCTGGATAACAGCAACACACCATTAATCGAAGATCAATTCAAAGACGATCAGTCAAACCGTTTTTACCACCCAATATTCTTTTCCCCGGGCGGAACAAATCTGTATCTACAGGTCGAGACGCAGTCTGGCGATTCAATAACCGTCCTCAATTCCTGGACAGGTGAATTGTTCGCAGAAAATCCTGTCGGCGCCTGCTGCCAGCCAGCATTAAATCAGGAGCAGGATGCCGTCTACTTCACCGGGCGTGACCGTTTTGGCAACGCAGTTGGTCTATGGTCAATCGACATCTGGCATGATGTTTTGACGGAACTGCTGCCATTCCCTTCAGACACCCATAATTTTCAGATTAACGCCTTTCCCAGGCAGGCTTCAGACGGAACGCTGTATTTCTTTTATGCACAGGGAGGAATGACTAACAATCCTCCTCTGATGCTCGCATCCGCTGCCAGTGATGGCATTTCACTTCTGAAAATAATCCGGGCAGACAGCTACAGTAAGTTAACGGATGTTCTTTGGGCCGATAATGCTGAATTTGTTCTTGTCTCAGACCCTGAAAATAAAACCATACTTTACCTGAAGACCGATGATGTTCCGCCCATTCTTTTGCCCATTCAAGGTACAATAATGAGGTGGGGTGATTAATCAGACCATTGAAATTAAAATGAAATTAAAAATTAATTAATCAAAGGAAGGTTCTCTTTCAGCATGGACCCGTTGTTGTTGAAAAAAGCCATTCAACTAAATAAGACCGGCAAACGAGAAGAAGCCCGAAAGATGTTAATAGACATCGTCTCGGAACAACCTGAGAATTTAACAGCCTGGCTCTGGCTGGTAGATACCATGGACAGTAATCATGATCGTGTCACCATTATCCATCAAGCTGAGAAATTCCACCCGAATCATCCACAACTGAAACAAGCCCTCAAGCAATTTGAAACAGATCAGGCATCAGATGAACAAGCCCGGTCTGATACCCACGAACCGAAACCCCAATCAATCTCGACCGAACCAGCCCAACAAACAACAACTCCTGAAGAAGATACCGAAACCATCAAAGAAGAAGATAATATCTCAACAGATATTCAGGATGAGAACCCCGCAGATAATTTTGAAGGGAAAGGTAAAAAAGGCCTTGATAAACCAGAACCCCTTTCGACATTAAGAAAAAAAGCCATTGAGGAAGAAAAAATACGTGTTAAAACCAAAATCTCCGCTCATAAAAAACAGAAATCAACGAGTATTTATTTCTTTCTGATCCTCTTCGCCATTATTACCATTATCATTGCAGGAATACTGTGGCTCAAATGGCAGTTCCTTATCTTTCCAACAACCGCCACAAAAGTCACAAATACAGCAACGCTTACCATTGAATCTACAAACACATCTGAATTTTCCCCCACACCACCCACTGCCGCAACACAGACATCGGTTCCTGAAACTGAAGAATCCCAACCAACTGAAACACCGCAACCCTCGCTTACGCTGACACAGGAGAGTTTTGTTCCTACAGCTACATCTCTTTTAGCCGCTACGATCACCCCCACCCCCGCTGTGCCCGAAGGGTTATTCGTATCGCTGGAAGGTGAAACATTCTATGATCTGGCCTGGTCATCGAATGGAACTTATTTTGCGCTTGCTGCCAGCAGCGGTCTATTAATCTTTGATGGCCGCACCTTCGAACTAGTACAGCATATTACTGTTGATCCCCCTTTACCAGTTCGTGCTATCACCTTCAGCGACGATGAAACACTGATCGCAGGCGGTTTTGATTCATCTGCCACTGGGGAAGAATTTGTTACCCGAGCAAAATTATGGAATGTCATCGATGGTGCAGAAATCGCAAGTTTTAATTATAATCAAGCGCGTGGTGATGTAGATCAATTAGCAATCTCGATCGACAATGAAACCCTGTGGATGAATGCGAAGTACGACCAGATCATCAAGTGGCGCATCTCAGATGGGACATTGCTGGATGTATACGAGTTTTCCTCTTCAGCTGTAGATTATTATAATGTCGTTTTTGCTCCCGACCGACGTTCTTTCGCCAGATACTCAATCTATGACCGCATCCGCATTTTTGACAGCGCCATCGGAGAACAGATTACAACCCTAGGAACGGAGAAAAACGCGATACACCTCGTATACTCCCCCAACAATCAGTATTTAGCATCCACCTATGAAAAATCGTCTTTCATAGTCATCTGGGACATTCCCGCAAAACGCGAACTTCGCACAATCAACACCTATGAAGAATCGATTAACACCCTCTGTTTCAACCCCTTTAACCGCATTATTGCTGCCGCAACCAGCGATGATCTGATCAAATTCTTTGATCTTAACAGTGGTGAGGAGCTTAGAGTGATCAGCCGGCAAATAACAAATGTCAACCAGATGGCCTTTTCACCTGACGACACCCGCCTGGCTATGCGCAACAATAAAGATGTCCAGATTTGGGCTCTCCAAACAGATAAACTGCTGGCCACTTTCCGGTTATCACCCTGATTTTCAAAATCAATACCTCGACTCAAAGCACTCATAATTCAGGTACTGCTATTGAAAAATGATTTACCAATAAGTAGGCTATGATGAACCCAAATGAAAAACTATAAATCTACCCCAAAAAACTGATTGACAACAAACCCTACCATGAATGAAATCGCAGCAACACTAAGACTGATTACTGCCATTTCTAAAAACCGTTTTTGGAAATTCAAATCCTTCGCAACAGAAATATAATAATTAAATAAAGCAATCACCATAATTGCATTTAATAACGTGAAGCTTAATGCGACAAGATAGTTGCTGAAAATAAAATAGGGCACAATCAGTGCGATTACTGTAATAACATAAGCAATTCCTGTATAAATTGCAGATTTAATTGGATCTTGTCCTTCTTCTCCTTCTTCCGCAACCTCGTTCTTCTGAGAAAGATATTCAGATGCTGCCATTGAAAATGAAGCTGAAATTCCGGTAATTAACCCTGTCAGTGCAATCAATTGCGTATTTTGAAAAGCCAGCGTAAGACCAGCCAAAGCTCCTGTCAATTCAACCAGCGCATCATTGAGTCCCAATACTACAGAGCCCGCATATTTTAATGCTTCCTCATCTAACATGTCCAATAATTCATTTTCGTGGGCTTCTTCTTCTTCCATAACCGCTTTCGCTTCAGGAACCTGCTCCAGAATATCAGCATAAGCTGCCTGGGCAGCGTCCTCCCCTTTTTCCATCAGCTTTATTCCAAAGGTCAATCCAAAAAGCGATGCCACCAGCGTGAAAAACCAGACTTCTCTTTTCTGAGGTTTTAACTCTTTCCCTGTATATCTCTTCCAGATTTCATAATGTTTCTTTTCTTCAGCAGCAATCCTTCGGAGAATTTTGCTGTTTTCAACATCCTTTTCCTTATCTGCCAGACGTAGATAAATCACATGCCCATTAATTTCATCTTGTTGCATAGAAGTTAATTTTTTAAGTAATTCGGAGTTAATTTGTTTTTCCATCATCACCCTCATCTTCAACCTGCTATACTACCACTTACCTTAACATTTCTATTATACCGCTAACCTTATCAATCAGCCCGGTTTCAGGATTTAAAAAAATAGTTACTTCTTTCTGATCAAAACCTACTATAATTGCATTATTAATTTTCATTATCTGACATCTATGATTGTCATTTATTCGTTTACAAACGGAATCACATGAAATAATCATTACACCTTAATATCAAGGAGAAGACTCAATGGTTAAAAAACGACCCATCATACTATTTATCGGTATCGGTGCTGCACTGTTTTCAGCTAGTTGCGCGCTCACTGATTTTTTTCAGAAAAACGAGACCCTAGAACAAGAACCTACCCCTACTGTAGAATTTACCGAAACGGAACGTGAAGATCTATTTTGTCCTGCTCCTGAAGCAGCGGAAACTATCCCGGAAGACCCAAACGCACCAACCATGATTGTAGGAAGTTTTGAATACAGTAATGAATTTTATCCAGAAGACTATGCCGAAGAACACGCTGTTGGCATGTTTGATATGACCGGGTTCATTCTACGGGATACAGAATGGGTCATTCCTGCCACATCGCAGGTTTTAGGCTACTGCGATCTGGATGAAGACTCTAATAGTGCAGAATTCCAGCTTCTCCTGCCAGCTCACCCAAATGGTACTCTTAACGATGTTGATCAGGATGGTGAAGAAGAAAACGGTGTTCAGGTATACGCCCTTGAATACGCCCCCAATTGGACTGGCGGCCCATTTTATGCCGGCGATGACGAATTCTGGGGATGGCCCGGATATTTAGCCTCTATCACAACCGACTCTGAGAATCAGGATGAAGTCATCGGCGGCAAGCTCATCATCTGGGCTCCCGATGCCAATCAATCTTTCCCGAGCGGATTTGGGGATGACGGCCTACTTTTCACATCGGATGATCCTGTTATGGATGTTCCTGCTGGTTATTCCCTTATTGACCTGGATCAGGAACCCTTTGAGATCATTCGAAAAAAGACACTGGAGATCGTTCTCATCGAGCCAGATGACGCTGCAATCAAGGATTTTTCTGACCTCTCCTATACAGACGCCTTCGACCAGATGTTTGAAATCGTCCGCAAAGAATACGCCTTCAATGGTATTGAGGGCAAACAACCTGATTGGGATACTCTTTACGCTAAAATTCAACCGGAAATTGAAAAAGCTGAAAACACCAGCAATCCATATGGTTTTTATCTCGCCATGCGTGAGTTTGCCTTCGCCTTTAAAGATGGACATGTAAGTCTTGACGGCGGTGATTGGGAAGGACAATGGGTCGGACAGAATATTTACGGTGCTTACGGCCTCGCAATCCGTGAACTGGATGATGGCCGCGTCATTATCGTCTATGTTCAGGAAGATTCACCTGCTGAGGAAGCCGGTATTCAAGTTGGCGCTGAATTAATCAGTTTCAAAGGGAAACCAATTGCCGATGTGATTGCTGAAACTGAACCTTATGGCCCTCAATCCACCGACTTTGGTTTACGGTATGAACAAACTGTCTTTGCTCTCCGCGTGCCAATGGATACCTTTGCTGAATTCGAATTTGTCAATCCTGGCAAAACCACACCTCAAATTGAGGAGCTTCAGGCAATCGTTGAATTTGAAAGCCTCTATGCCACCTATCTCGGTGGAGAATACGATGAATATGTCCTCCCAATCGAATATGACATCCTTGAGAATGACTGGGTGGGCTATATAAAAATCAATTCTAATTCGGATGATCTTAATTTAGGATATCGAATTTTCGAGAAAGCGCTCAAAGATTTCGAAGAGGCCGATGTGAATGGCATCATCATCGACATGCGTCTGGATTTCGGCGGTACTCCGTATAATCTGGCTGGTTACCTGACAGATCAAGAAATTCCAATGGGGCAGCTAGAATACTACAACGAAAACACCGCCCAGTTTGAACCTGAAGGAGATCCCACTATCTACACTCCCATGACCAGGACGTATGACTTTCCAAAAACGGTACTTCTTGTTGATCAATTCTGTTTCAGCGCATGTGAACTCGATGCTTACGCCCTCAGCCAGGTCGAAGGCATGATCGTGATCGGTGAATTCCCAACAGCAGGAGTAGAAGCTGAGACTGCCCGCGGAAAATTTGACCTGCCTGAGGGCATCTCCTTTGGCGTACCCACTGGGCGCTTTGTCCTTGAAGATAGCAGTATCCTCCTTGAGGGTCAGGGCGTGCAGCCAGATATTGATCTGGATGTAACTTATGAAAGCGTTCTTTCTGATGAGGACGTAGTTCTTGAAGCAGCATTGGACGAGGTCTTCCGATAAACATCGAAACGAACCTGTGGATTATAAAATTTAACTACATGAAATAAAAAAGAATAGTACAATCAAAGCCGAAGTAATTACTTCGGCTTTGTATATCCCCTTAAAAATCATTTTTATAAAATTCCACCACTAAAACAGGAAGTTGACAATGAAAGAAATCTTGCAAAATAAACTGGCACTGATTACGGGGGGCTCCAGCGGTATAGGATTGGCATTAGCAAAAGAACTGGCAAAGCAAGGCATGCGAATTGCCATTATAGCACGCCGGATTGAACAATTACAGAAAGCAAAAACTCAAATTGGTAAGTTCACCAACAAAGGTGTGTATATTGTTCAAGCCGATGTATCAAAATGGGAAGAGATTGAAGAAAAAGTAACAACCTTTATGGATGAAGTGGGCACACCTGATTTACTCATCAACTGTGCAGGCGTAGCCAGACCTGGTTTGTTTGAAGAATTAGACGTTGATCTTTTCCATTGGATGATCGACATCAACCTGATGGGGCCCATTCATCTCAGTAAAGTCGTTGTCCCCCGTATGCTAGAACGTGGCAGCGGGCACGTGGTCAATGTCTCGTCTGTGGCTGGTTTCATCGGAACATACGGATATTCTGCTTACGGCGCTTCAAAGTTCGGCCTGCGCGGCTTTACCGATGTCTTACGCTCGGAAATGAAATCACGCGGGATCGATGTTTCCATCGTGTTTCCACCAGATACTGATACCCCACAGCTTAAGGGAGAAGAACCTTATAAACCAGCGGTAACCCGCATTCTTTCTGCAACAGCCAGTGTGCAAAGTGCTGCGGATGTCGCTGCTGTCATACGAAAAGGAATTGAACGAAAGCATTATATGATCATTCCAGGTTTTGAGGGCAAAGCCATTTATTTCCTCAACAATTTGCCTTTCAAACTCGGTTATCATGTAATGGATTGGATGGTCGCTGACGCTCAAAAGAAAATTGAGAAAGAGAAAGAAAAATAAGATCAGAATTCCCAGGACAAAAGAAAGAAAGGGATTGTTTTTGTTCTATTCTAGAAAAATTAGAAATTCATTAGTAATGTCAAAAAAACAGTAGAAATAATGGCAATCGAGAATAATTAACGGTAAAATCACTTGTAAATTGAACTGCATGATTCTTATAAATCTCTTTTAATGGTACGACAATATCCATTGCAGCTCATTTTTCAGGAGAAAATCCATTATGGATGATAATATTACAATTATTGAAGGTCCAACACCTGAATTCGAAGAAATTCAAGATGGTTGGTTAATCGGGCAAAATGAAGGCCCCTATCCATTTGAACTTGCGTTAGCAAGATTGCGAACATTTAATGGAAAAGGTCTTGTAGAACGCTGCAACAATACCTGGCGAAAACATCACCCGATGTACCTTCATTACCGTGACGTTTTAGGGCTTAAACGAAAAGCCTCCATCATTGCTGCCCGTTCTGTTGAAACTGAAGACGGAGATATGCTGCTCCTATGGATACGCCGTTCTCTAGAAGATATTGAAGAAGAAGCAGAACTGCCACATTTCGGTCCCGAAGACGGTTTAGATTTAGACGAATAATCTATCCACTGATGATTAAAATCTCAACAGGGCGGTCTTGTGACCGCCCTGTTTCTTGTTCACATATCATCTAATCAATCGGAAATTGATTTTGTTTAGCCACTTCCCCCAGCCAATACGCGCTGGATTTTACCTTCCGCTTTTGTGTCGTTCGGTCAACGGCAATAATACCAAACGTTTTATCATAACCACTGTTCCATTCATAATTATCAAAAGCCGACCAGGCATAGTAACCTCGAACATCAATCCCGTCTTTCAGACACTCCGCCAGGCAATGCAGCGCCACGCGGAAATATTCTGAACGTTCCGAATCAAGCGACGTTCCAATCCCGTTTTCTGTTACTATCACGGGCTTTCCTGTTTTCTCTGCCGCATATCGAATCGTCGAACCTAATGCCTGCGGGTAATATTCATACCCCATCTGGGTTAGTGAGACACCCTCCTCCGGCCCAATTGGACCGTCAGGACCAAAACGGGAGCGGCTGTATGTTTGCACGCCCACAAAATCATCATTGCCCTCTCGAACAGCGTCGAGAAACACATCCTGAAGCTCACGCCGATATTCATCACGAACTTCCTCGCCGCCTTTAATGGCTTGCAAATCCTGTAAAGCCAGCGTTATTCCGACCGGCAACTCTGGTCGCTCAGCCTTCACCCCCCACATGGCCTGATTATGAGCATTCATAATAACATCCATATCTTCAGGCTGAATCGCGTACATAAAAGGTTTAAAATTCTCTCGAGAAACATCAAAAGCCGCGGCTGCTTCCACCATCCCCATATCCATAAACTCTGCATGGTCCTCGTCCGCTTCTTCCATGCGCCGCATCCACATAGAACGTAACATAACTGGGATATTCGCTTCATTAATGGTGCAGACTGAATGTATCATGCCCCCCAATTCTTTTGCTACCAGTGCCGCATAATTTCCAAACCGTTCTGCTGTTTCCAAACTCCCCCATCCACCCTCTCTCACCAGCCAGCGTGGAGAGGTAAAATGGTGCAGCGTAACCATCGGCGCCAGGTCATTTTTATGGCAGCACTCGAGCATACGCTTATAGTGGTCGAGACTGGCATGCGAAATAAAACCTTTCTCTGGTTCAATCCTGGCCCATTCGACGGAAAAGCGGTAGCTATTAAATCCAAGCCCTGCTAACAATGCAATATCTTCCTTATAATAATGATAATGATCAATTGAATCCCCCGAAGGTTCTAGATACATCGAATGGGGCAAGTGTTCCAATACCCATGAATCACTATTAATATTATTCCCCTCCACCTGATGAGCCGCTGTTGCCGTGCCCCAGAGAAAGTTTTCAGGAAACTTAACCACGCCGTTCATAGAGACTCCTTTTCTCGTTTAGCTCTGATAAAAACAGAGCCTTTTGTTTCTACTTTGGTTCATTATGGCTATTACTAAAGATTATAAAAGAAAATGAGATTAACTATCAATCAATTTTCACATTTATCCATCAAATTCAGGATGTTTGTAACCCCCGCTAAAAGTATTTTCTATTTACATAAAAAAGGTTGTCCACAAAGACAACCTTTTTGCTTAATTCTAATACTCATCTTTCTGGTGAATGTTCTCATCACCCACCCGGGTTCTGAGACGCTGCATCAACTCGGGGCAGATTCCTGTTGTATCATTTGGAAAATCAATCAGGAACCGTTTTTTATTTTCGACAACATAGAAGGCAAATTTATCATCCCCAGGGAAAGCTTGCAATTCACCATAGATCCGTCTCAGTCGGCGGCGGTCACGTTCCGGTTCTGAAGTTCCATGCAGTGTAATAAACAATTTCCGACGAGTTGGTTTTTCAGGCGGTTGATCATCCAATCTAGGTAAATCCGCCTCAATTGCCCTGCTGTTTCGTCGCGTTGAATTTGATTTTGCACTGCTTCTTTTTTGCTCCTGCACAGAAACTTTTTCCATTACCGGTTCAGATTTTAACACCGCATGTTCTGTCTTCGATAATGACAGTTCGTTGACTTTTGCGTTTTCCAATAACCCCTTGCTGTGCGAGTCATGGTTAGTTTGCTTTTCCATCACAACCGTCTGGGTTGAAACAGACATGGGCTGTTGTCTAGAAGAAACAACATCCCCTGTAGAAGATTGTAGTGATCCAACTTGAGAAGAAACGGAAGCCACTTTTTTCGCGCCCGGTTCATTCGATAACTTATTACCCGCATTCTCAGTTTTCTGCTTCATCGTCTCAAATCCCCAATCCTCAGATTCTGGCGGAGCTTCCAGTTCAAATGGTATATCATCGCCATTATTAAAGGGGTTGATTCCTTGATTCAAGGTTTGTGCCGTCACAAGATAATCAGCGATAGTTGGTTCTTGAATCCTCGACCTGTCCTCAACAGAAGGTTCAGTATTCTTGTCTTCCCTTCGGTCAGCGCTGTTTCCACCAGTACCAACCGTTATCTCTGCTTCTTTGACACGGTTTACCAGCACCTTAGGAGGTTCCCCTTCTTTTCGATCTAAGGTTCCAGAAACAACAATAACTTTATCTACCTCAAGCAACTCACGGTATTTCTTCCAGGCGCGCGGGAAAACAACGAGTTCAATCACCCCCTGCGTATCTTCAATTGCCGCAAACGCCATCGGAGACCCTTTTTTCGTTACGTAAGGACGGCAGCGAGTTACAATGCCTGCCACAATTACGTTCTTCTTATTGGGCGCTTTCATCAGGGATCCCGAATAATGGCTGATCACCTTACGCAGCGAAGACATATAAGCATCCATTGGATGTGCAGAAACGAATAGTCCCAATAATTCACGTTCCCATTGCAACACCTCACGCTGATCCATATCCAGAGATGGTGGAAGTTCGATACGATCCTCAAAAGCTTTGCTGATTCCAAAGAAACTCATCTGTCCATTGCGATTTGCGCTGAAATGGCTGGCGCTGATGGCAATGATACGTTCCATACCTTCCAACATGGAGCGTCGCGCACCAAATTCATCCATTGCCCCCACTCGGATCAAACTTTCAATTGCACGCTTACCAACCGCTTTTAAATCAACCCGCCGGCAAAAATCAGTCAAATCATTGAAAGGCCCATCTTTCTCTCTTGCACCAACAATCAATGCCGCAGGGCTATGTCCAACATTCTTGATAGCGCCCATACCATAGCGGATGTTGGCCTTGTCTCCTTCATCCTCAATTGTGAAATCCCATCCACTTTTATTAACCGTTGGGGGAAGCACATTAATCCCCTGCTCACGGCAATCATTCACATAGAACGAGACCTTGTCTATATTACCCTCATAGACCGAGATCAACGCCGCCATATATTCAACGGTGTAATGGCATTTCAGATAAGCCGTCTGAATAGCGACCAGAGCATAATCTGCGGCATGTGATTTGTTGAAACCATAACTGGCAAAGGCTTCCCAATCTTTGAAGATAGCTTCGGCGATTTCTCGCTCAATATTATTCTTCACACAGCCATCAATAAACTTTATGCGGTGTTTTTCAACCTTATCTTTCTTCTTCTTCGAAATTGCTTTTCGAAAGTCATCCGATTCTGAAGGAGTATAGTTCGCCAGAACAACAACCGCATTCATGATCTGCTCTTGATAAACCGGAATACCATACGTTTCTGAAAATATCGGTTCCATAGCTGGATGACGGTATGAGGGCTCCTTTTCGCCATGCATACAGGCCAGATAGTCCGGAATAAATTGCATCGGCCCTGGACGATAAAGCGAAACCAACGCAATTACATTACGAAGATTCTGTGGCCGCATTTGTACCAACGTCTTGGTCATGCCGCCGCCTTCCAGCTGAAAGACACCTGCTGTGTTTCCTGCAGAAAGGTATGCATACGTCTCTGGATCATCAACAGGGATATTATCAATAGACAGCTTGATTCCATGACGTTTTTCAATCAAATCGCAGGCACGCTGCATCACTGTCAGAGTCGAAAGTCCAAGAAAATCAACCTTTAATAAACCCTGCGAATCAACAATGGACATTTCAAACTGGCACACCGTCTTAATGGGTGTCTCTTCTGAATTGCTTGTAACACGGTGGAGCGGGGCATATTCCACAATAGGGATATCTGTAATCACAACCCCGGCAGCGTGAGTGCCTACATTCCGCACCATTCCTTCAATCTGCTCTGCTGTATCAATCAGTTTCTTGACATATTTAATATTGTCATAAGCTTCTTTTAAATCAGGAATTTTCTTCTTGGCTTCGCTTAGTGGCGGCGATTTTACGGGTGGAATCATCTTTGCTATACGATCCACTTCCATCAGGGGAATATCCATCACACGCCCAACATCCCGGATAGCAGCCTTGGCACCCAAAGTGCCGAAAGTGATGATAGAGGCCACCTTATCAGAACCATATTTATTGGCGCAATACTCCATGATTTCAGCACGTTTATCATCCTGAAAGTCAAGATCAATGTCTGGCATGGAAACACGTCCCGGATTGAGGAAACGTTCAAATATCAAACCTAATCCGAGCGGTTCAATTAACGTAATCGCCAGACTGTAGGCAACAATTGATCCCGCACCTGAACCACGGGTATTGTACCAGATGTTTTTCTCACGTGAATAACGGCATAAATCCCACACGATCAAAAAGTAGGCATTAAAGCCCATCGCGTGGATAATGTCAAGTTCAGACTCCAAACGCTGCTGAACTCGCTCCGACTTTGCACCCGCTTCACCATAGCGCCAAACTATACCATCATCGCATAATTTCCGTAAATAAGTTTGATCAGTGTAACCTTCGGGTACTGAAAATTCTGGAAGGTGATACCCTTTCGGTGTTAGATCCACATCGCATCGTTCTGCAATCCAGATTGTGTTCTCAATCGCCCCAGGTATATCCTTGAACAGCGCCTTCATCTCAGCAGGCGGCCGAATGTAATATGAATCATTATTCATCTTCATTCGCTTCGTGTCAGAGAGCAGTGCGTTGGTCTGAATCGCCAGCAGCACATCCTGCCCATCTGCATCTTCCTTATCGACATAATGAGCATCATTTGTGGCAATATTATACGCATTGTAACGTTTGCTGAGTTTCAGCATCCGCTGGTTCACATATTCCAGGTCTTCCAAATCATGTCGTTGGAATTCAAGGAAAAAATTTTCTTTACCAAACACATCAAAGTAAAAATCAAGCAATTCAATCGCTTTATCTTCCTGATGATTCAAAATTGCCTGAGGCACTTCCCCACTGATACAGGCCGTTGACCCTATCAACCCTTCAGAGTGTGCTGCCAGATAGTCATGGTCAATTCGGGGTTTATAGTAAAACCCTTCGAGCTGACTGGCACTGGCAATTTTTAGAAGATTCTTCCACCCTGTCATGTTCTCTGCCAGAAGTATCAAATGGAAAGCAGATTTATCATAATGCGGATCTCTATCCGTCATTCCCCGCGGTGAAACGTAGGTTTCCAGACCCATGATCGGCTTAATGCCTGCGGCATTCGCTTTTTCATAGAACTCAATCGCCCCAAACATGGTGCCATGATCTGTCAAAGCGACCGCTGGCATGCCCATTTCTTTGCTGCGATTAACCATTTTATCTATTTTGGCAAAACCATCGAGAATTGAATACATCGAATGGTTATGAAGATGCACAAACGACATGAAGCGCTCCTGGAATTAATCAGACTGTAACGGAAGAAAAAAGGACAGCGCTGGAGATTTGTGCTGCCTCTCTCAAAAATTTGCACTAATATCTAATTTTCATTCTGTGCTATTAATAGAAAATCCCCATATTCCTGACAATTAACACCGGTCTAATCGATAAAATAATTATAGCATGCAGTTATCACGTTACTCAGAAAAACTTCCTTAAAATTGTCTTTCTCTTTTGTATGGCATCAGTAAACTATTTATTTTTATCAAGCTACCTTCCTTGAAATCCTTTTTCCTTTTACAATCAGAAGGAGAATGACAACTGCGAGAAGGAGAAAACCATGCCTGATTACCGTCTGACACCTGAAGGAAAAATCCTGTTGAAACGCCCCCCAGATGGAGCTGAAATGGAATATAACTTCACGGAAGAACTGGTTCCGCAGTATGTGCTGCCAGATATTTTGAAATTTGAGAATGGACAGCCTGTTCTGAACGAGTCAGACTGGCTTCAACGACGGCGAGAATTAATATCGCTCTTTGAAACACTTGTCTATGGAAGAGCAAGCTCAAAACCCTTTACTCTTGAATTTTCCATCGAAGAGCCCTGGACACCTACACTAAATGATACCGGGCTTCGAAAACAAGTCTGCATCACAATCTCCACACAGAAAGGTTCGCTCCCTCTGCACCTTCTCCTTTACATCCCAAACAATCCTATCAAGAAAACCCCCATGTTCCTTGGCTTGAATTTTAATGGTAACCACAGCATTACGACCGATTCAGAAATCAACCTTAATCCAGGTTGGTTCCGTGCCGATCCAGAGAATGGGATTATTAATCATAACGCTACGGAAGCCTCCCGCGGTTGTGCTACCTCGCGTTGGCCTATCCAAACCATCCTTGAAGCTGGGTTCGGCGTTGCAACCATGTATTACGGCGATATTGACCCTGATTTTGACGATGGCTTCCATAATGGTCTCCATCCCCTGTTTTATGATGAGAACCAGACACAACCTGCTGCTGACGAATGGAGCAGCATCGGCGCCTGGGCCTTCGGGCTCTCCCGCGCACTTGACTACCTTGAGACAGAACACTCTGTTGACGCTAGTAAAGTGGCCGTCATCGGTCATTCTCGCCTCGGGAAAACCGCCCTCTGGGCAGGAGCTCTCGATAATCGTTTCGCGATGGTGATCTCAAATGAATCAGGTTGCGGCGGGGCCGCCCTTAACAGACGTGGTTTTGGAGAGCATGTACATGCCATCAATCACACATTCTCCCATTGGTTCTGTGGGAACTTTAAACAATATAATGATAATGAATCCGCGCTTCCCATAGACCAGCATCAGCTCCTTGCTCTCATCGCTCCCCGTCCTTTATATGTAGCTTCGGCTGAAGGTGATCAGTGGTCAGATCCCTATGGAGAATTCGTGAGTAGCAAAGAAGCTTCGGTGGCTTATGAATTCTTAAATCTACCCGGCTTGCCCAATAAAGAATTCCCAATATTGAAAGAAACTGATTTCTCAGGCACTGTCGCATACCACATCCGTCCTGGCAAACATGATCTAACAGAATGGGATTGGGCACAATTTATTGCATTTGCGAAGAAGAAAATTTAACTCCTTCCCTGATAAGCGTAAACCTGAATAATGTTGTTTGGAAAGGAAATCCCTTTATCTTTCCAGTAATTCCCGCAAGATTTTCTGCGCCGTTTTCGCATCGGCTTTGCCGCGGCTTTCCCGCATCACCTGACCCACAAACCAACCGATCAGACCTTGCTTTCCTCCTCGGTAGCTGGCAACTTCATCAGGACTAGATGAAATAATCTTCTCGCAAATCTCACGAATCGCACCTTTATCACTCACCGCGGCCAGTCCCTTTGCTTTAACAATTTCAGATGGCGACTTCCCGCTTTCCATCACAAAATTGAGCACTTTTTTTGCAGTTGTGTTATTCATCACTTTTTTATCAATCATGCTTTGCATCTCAGCCAAATAAACCGGTGTCAATTTAATCTCATCAGGCTGCAATTCCTGTTCATTCATCGCCCGTAAAATATCATTCATCACCCAATTCGCGATTTTCTTGGGCTCACCCTGGTAAGCTTTTGCAGCGGCTTCAAAATACTCAGAAAGCGCGCGTTCACTCGTCAAAACTTCTGCATCATATTCAGAAATTTTATACTCACTTACAAATCGTTGATATCGTGCCACAGGGAGTTCAGGAAAATCCTTCAGAATAGCCATTTTCCATTCCTCTGTCATTCGCACGGGCAGAAGATCTGGTTCTCGAAAATAACGATAATCTGCCTCCGTTTCTTTCGACCGCATTTTCTTCAACTCATTCTTATTTTCATCCCAGCTCAAAGTCCATTGTTCAATCCGCTCCCCGGCTTCCATCGCTGCAATCTGCCGCTGAACTTCAGCTTTTATCGCGGTGCGCATCGCATCAGTTGAGTTCAGGTTCTTAATTTCCGTTTTGGGATTTAAATAGTCTGCACCCTTCGGCCGGATCGAAACATTCGCATCCGCACGTAGATGCCCCTTCTCCATATCCCCTTCCGAGATGCCCAGCCATCGTATCAACTGCCGCAGACGGAGCACGTATTCTACGGCCTCTTCAGCACTTCGCAGGTCCGGTTCCGTTACCATTTCAATCAACGGTACACCGCAACGATTGAAGTCAATCAAACGTCGATTGCGTTCATTCTTAGTCTTTCCTGCGTCCTCTTCCACATGAAGTTTATGAATTCGTACATGGCGGACATAATCCTCCATCAACACATCCACACCACCGCCCATACCCACAGAGAGATCATACTGAGTAATCTGGTAGCCCTTGGGCAGGTCTGGATAAAAATAATTCTTACGGTCAAAATACGACACGTCAGGAATATCAGAGCCCATTGCCTTTGCCAGAAGGACAGCCTTTTCAATAACCGCTTTGTTCAACACAGGCAATACACCGGGTAACCCTGAACATACCGGGCAGATATTCGTGTTTGGTGCTTCCCCCCATGAATCAGCTTTACATGAGCAGAATATTTTCGACTTTGTGTTGAGTTGAATATGGGTTTCCAGGCCAATAATTGCTTCATATTCTGTCATTGAGGAGCCTCACAATACATCATTAAAACAAGGGGGTAATCAAATTTCGGGCTTAGTATAACAAGAATCTCCCCCATCTTCTTACGCCTTTAATGCCCCATGCGTCAAACTCTATTCAACAATTTCACTGTTTTGTTGTTTCATCGCGCGCTTACTTTCGCGCACATTTCGTTTTATTTCTCGCATGCGGCGTTTCTCTGCCTTTTGGGTGTCCCGATACTCTTTCGCCGTTACAGAATTATTCAAAATTGCGTTAAATATCAGGACATACGCTCCCAGAGTAGCAACAAAATAAAGGTGTACCACTTCTTCAAAAGGCATCAAACCAATAATCCGAGTTATATCAGTCTGCACAAAAGCAGAACAGATATAACTATACCCGCTATTCAAAATAGGAAATAATAAACCAATAATAATTAAATTAATCAACACAGATCTATGCTTGATTCGAAAATTGTAAGTAATGGCAGCGATACAAACGAAAAATATTAGATCAGCCAAATAAGGGGCTGAAAGTATCAGCCAATCCACCCCTCCCTGCCATCTGACTGTACTGAAGCGGAGCCACCCACCATTACCGAATGTAGGCAAAAAAGATTTATTAAGAATTGTTCCACCCGTCAATGAGACCATCAAAATGGCTGCCAACTGATATCGCAAGCTATTAATTAATATATAAAAAGGCGCTCCAAGCAGCCACGACAAATCACTTTTTTTGAAGTTCATGCAACAATTATAGCAAATTTTCAGGATTGAATGGTTTATATTCCTATTTCCAAATGAAAAAGTGATAAAAATTTTTGGAAGAGATGTTACTATTTGACAACAACCAGTCGTTGAGTGATAATAATTAATAATAATATATTGTTTTTTGAATATAAAGCAATTAAAGGAAGTATGCGAATGATTGAGAAAAAAATATTTGGAAAAACCGGACATTTAAGCACACGAACCCTGTTTGGTGCCGCTGCGCTTGGCGGGGTGGATCAAAAAACAGCTGATGAAACACTTGAAGTGTTATTTGAATGGGGTGTTAATCATATTGACATCGCTGCCAGCTACGGTAATGCAGAAGACCGCATAAAACCCTGGATGAAAATCCATCGTGATAAATTTTTCCTGGCAACCAAAACAGGTGAACGCACCTATGAAGGGGCCTGGAAAGAAATCGAAAACTCGCGTCGCCGTATGGGCGTTGATGTAATTGACCTCTGGCAAATGCATGGGCTTTTTGATCCAAAAGAATGGGAAGTAGCAATGGGGCCTGATGGCGCTCTGAAAGCATTTATTGAAGCCCGCGGAAAAGGGATTGTCCGCTTCCTGGGCGTAACCGGGCACGGCATGACGGTGTCAGATATGCATCTTAAAAGCATTGAAAAGTATGCTTTTGATTCAATCTTATTACCCTGGAACTATGTCTTATATCAAGATGCTGAATACCGCAAAACCTGGGAGAAGATTGTAAGTCTGGCCACCGAACGGAATATGGCTGTACAAACTATTAAATCCTTAATGCGCCGCCCCTGGGGTGATCAGAAGCACTGGGCTGCCTGCTGGTATGAACCGTTATCAGAAGAAGCGGATATTCAACGAGCTGTATCCTGGGTTCTGGGTGATGAACGCGTTTTCCTCAATACTGTTGGAGACGTAAAAATGCTTCCCAAGGTACTCAAAGCTGCCAGTCAACACACTAACCGACCTTCTGATGAAGAAATGGAAACCATGGTTATTGACCAGCAAATGAAAAACATTTTTATAGGAAGTTTCTTAAAGTAATAAGTAATAGAAGCAGTGGCGATGGAGTCCTTCGCCACTTCATATTGTTTATTTTTCTACTTGCCGCTCACACAGCATTACAGAATAATGCCCATACACAAAGAATTCTCTGACAGCCTGCTCAGGACAGTCCCCTGATTCACCAGGTATAATCGGGTTTCCGACCAGTAAATCTAGATAGCTTTCATTTTCACGATCGTCAACGAGCAAAAAGGCCCGTTCCCAGTCTCTCTTCTTCTGCAAGTTCATTATAGCATCCATTGGCAGCTGGTGATAATCAAAGTAATACCAAAAAGCGGGTCCGAACCCGA
>CAZQSG010000012.1:0-35891 GCA_964595925.1 uncultured Anaerolineaceae bacterium
ACTTGATACTGAATTCCTATCCAAAATGGAAGTAAAATTAAGCCAGCGGAATGCTGAATTGGTGGATAATATTTTTCGAAGCGTTGGCTTTGAATTCAATATTAATTCAACCCAGCAATTATCTGATGTTTTATTTAATCATCTGGCATTAAAACCACCACCATACACAAAAAAAACAGCAAGTGGTAAATATTCCACCGCCGCATCAGTGCTGGAAAGTATGGCAGGAAGTCATCCTGTTGTCGATTGGGTATTGGAATATCGTGAATTATCAAAACTAAGTTCGACTTATGTAAAGTCACTGCCAAATGAAGTGAATGAGCGGACAGGACGGGTCCACTCTTCTTTCAGTCAGACGGTTGCAGTAACCGGACGTTTGAGTTCTTCTAATCCAAATCTTCAAAATATTCCTACCCGAACCGAATTAGGCCGTCAGGTGAGAAAAGCCTTTATTGCTGAGCCGGGGAATGTCTTATTGGCTGTTGATTATTCTCAAATTGAATTGAGGATTGTGGCTCATATGTCAAAGGATGAGGCAATGATTGCGGCATTTCTGGCAGGACAAGATATTCACGCGGCTACAGCTGCTGCAATTTATAAAGTTCCCATAGAAATGGTCACTAAAGACATGCGCAGACATGCGAAGGCGATTAACTTCGGATTGATTTATGGGATGAGTCCTTTCGGACTGTCGCAATCGACAGGTCTAACAATGGGAGAGGCGGAAACTTTTGTAAATGCCTACTTCAAGCAATTCACTGGAGTGAAAGCTTATCTGGATCAGATTCGGCAGGAAGCTGCACAGAAAGGCTATGTAGAAACTATGCTTGGCAGAAGGAGATATTTTCCTAGTTTGAAAGGCGATCTGAATGCTACCCAACGCAGGCGGGCTGAACGAGGTGCGATTAATGCTCCCATTCAGGGGACGGCTGCTGATATAATGAAAATTGCAATGATTCGTTTGATGCCCGCTTTAACTCAGGAAAATTTGCATGCCAAATTGATTTTACAGATTCATGATGAATTAATGCTGGAATGTCCAGAAGAGGAAGTGGAAAAAACGCTCGAAAAATTACAAGATGTCATGGAAAATGCTATAAAATTATCTATTCCACTATCAACAGAAGGAAAAATCGGAAAGAACTGGGCTGAAATGGAAACAGTTGCTTCTTAAGCTAAGAGGAATCAATGGCAGGTGATCGGAAAAAATTTCAAAAAGCAATAAGTCAAGCGAATTCTGCAGCGTGGGATATGGAGTGGAATAATGCGGCGGAGTTTTATCGGATGGCTCTGGATGAATTCCCGGAATCGCCGGTTGCACTCACGAGTCTGGGTTTGGCATTGTATGAACAGCGGAAATATGATGAGGCCCTGGTATATTACAAGAAAGCAGCTCTCCTTAACCCTGAGGATCCGATGCCATATGAAAAAGTCGCAGATATTTATGGGCGACAAGGTCGATTGCGAGAAGCGGTTCAATCCTCGATTCATGCGGCAGAATTAAATCTGAAGATGCATGACGCAGAAAAAGCCATCTCTTGTTACCAGCAGGCGACCAGTCTTGATCCTGAAAACCTTCACGCGCATATACGATTAGGTTTAATTTTCGAACGAATGAAAAAATCTGATAAGGCAATCCATGAATATCTGGATGCAGCAAGTTTGTTGCAGCGAACAGGAAAAATTGTGCAAGCAGCAAAAAAAATTGAGCATTGTCTGGTAATTGATCCAGAGAATGAATCTGCGATTAATGCAAAAAAAACAATGGTTAACCGGGAAATGCTGCCATCACCAAAACCTTCCAAAAATGTTTCTGCGACTGTGCGAATGGCAGAAGTGATGAAACCGAAAAAAGACCCCGTCACTCAGCAATTGATTACAGCAGAAGATCACCGTCCGGTTGAATATTTTAGGCAACAATCATTGATCTATCTTGCCTCTCTTCTTTTTGAACCCCCCAGTGCTCTGACTATGAAGAGTGACCGCTCCAGTACTATGAGTGAAGAAAAAAAGAATGACATCTCAATTATGTTGAATAAAAGTGTTAATGCTCTAACCCATAATCAACAAAAAGAGGCATTAACAGCTTTGAAATCTTTAGTGAAGGATGGGGTTTATGAGAACGCAATTTTCTATAATCTGGGTATAATGCTGGCAGATCAACAACCAAAGCAAGCTATCGGGTACCTGGAGCATTGCGTTCGCAAAGAAGATTATGCACTGGGTGCTTATCTGATTTTGGGAAAAATATTTTTAACGCGAGGAGGGTTAAACAACCTCCAGCGAGCTGCAGCCTTTTATATCCGCGCGTTGGGAATTGCGGACATGTTTACTGTAGATTCTTCTAAGCATAATGCATTAAGAGAATCCTATGTATCTGTTTTAGATGAACCACAGCAAATTCAAACTGAAGATGGGCTGGTCACTATCTGTGACACAATTGAATCCCAGATTAACCGTAAGGATTGGATTAATTATTTGTCTAAAATTCGGACGCAGCTGCCTGATACTGATCCGAAGCATCCAGCTCCTTTGAGTGATCTTCTTTTGAAGACCAGTAATGGACAGGTGTTAGAAATTATCGCCAACATTCAAACGCTTGTCAGCGAAGAAAAATTTAATTCTGCGATGGAAGAGGCTTTTTATGCGATAAAATTCGCACCGAACTATTTACCACTTCATATTGAAATTGCTCAGCTTTTATCGATGAAGGGGGATTTGCATGGTGCTGTGAGGAAATACCTCCTTGTCAGTCAGTTATACTTGCTCCGTGGCGAGTTGAATCAAGGTACGAGCATTTTAGAAGAGGTATTAAGACTGTCCCCAATGGACCATGCGGTGCGGGTACGGTTAATAGAATTACTAATTGACCAGGAGCGCATCCCTGAAGCAATAGAACAGTACATGAAATTAGCAGCTAATTACGAGGTCAATGCAAATTTTGACCAAATGCGGAAAGTATATTTTGATGCGTTACGATTGGCTTCTCAGTGTGAAAATTCTCGAGAATGGAGTTTGCGAATCCTTTATTTGATCGCGGATATTGACATGACGCGTATGGATTGGCACCGGGCACAACGGGTGTATGAACAAATTTGCACAATTGCTCCAGAGGATGATAATGCAAGGCAGGAACTAATTGGCGTTTATTTCCGCCTTGGGCAAGATCAATTAGCTGCCCAGGAAGTAGATCAATATTTGTCTCTAAAACGTGAAACAAAAAAGTTAAGCGAAGGCATTAGTTTTATCAAGAGCTTGATAGAAACCTGGCCAAAAAAGTATACTTTGCGCAGAGAATTGGCTGAAACTTTTGCAAAAACCAATCACATAGAAGAAGCACTTGATCAATTGAATACTATCGCGAGTGCTTACCTGGATGAGGGTAAAACAGAGAAAACCATCGAAATTTTACAGCGAATGATGGCGCTTGATCCTGAACATGGTGGAGAGTATCAACTTGTTGTTGATCGCGTTCGCCGGCATCAATCCATGTAATATGGCTAATGGAGTAAGAAGAAATCGAGATGACGGAAGAAGCATTGCTGGCAAAACGGGCACAAGCCGGGAATTTGGAAGCATTCAACCAACTGGTGTTGAAACATCAAGGGTTAGCTTTTAATGTAGCATACCGGATTCTGGCTGATTCTGCAGCTGCTGATGATGCTACTCAGAATGCGATTATTTCTGCCTTTCAGAATCTAAAAAGCTATCGAGGGAGTTCATTTAAAGCATGGTTATTGAGAATTGTTACCAATTCTTGTTACGATGAATTACGTCGCCGAAAACGCCAGCCATCTGTTGCTTTAGATCCTGTGAATATAGAAACAGGAGAGGAGATAGAATCTCCCAAATGGATGGTTGATGACTCTCCATTACCCGAAGATATTGTTGCACTTGGAGAATTAGATCAAGCTGTGCAGCACTGTCTTGACAACTTGCCTGACGAATTTCGCATAGCCGCAGTGTTGGTGGATGTAGAAGGAATGAATTATGGCGAGGTGTCAGAAATCATCGGTAAGCCTTTAGGAACGATTAAGAGTCGTGTATATCGTGCCAGAAAACGACTTCAGCAATGTTTGCAAAGCTTCCAGGAACTTTTACCGGTTAAGTATCGTCTACTTAGTGAGATACGATGATGATGAATAATAGACGATTGAAAGATAAGGACTGGCAAATAATTTCTGCATATCTGGATGGTCAACTTACTGAAAAGCAGGAAATGGCTTTCGAAATAAGATTGACACAAGAAACAGAGCTGCGGGATGCTTTAAGGCAGATTCAATGGACAAAATCTGTTCTGAGGAAAGCACCACGCCGGAAAGTTCCTCATCACTTTATTCTGACACAACAAATGGCAGTGGAAGCAAAGAGACGTAAAAATCGTGTAATAAGACAGTATGGGTTGGTGTCTGGTATTGCTTCTCTTACGTTTTTAATTTTAGCTGGTTTTCAATTATTACCTTACTTTAAGATGGGCATGGCTCCGAATTTAGCGATAGCACCCAAAGAAGCCCTCATGGAAGAACCTATGATGATGGAAGCTGAAGCAGTTGAAGAATTGGAAGTAGAAGAGGGCATACAGATGCAGGAAGCACCTGTAGTTGAGGCTGAACCAGTAGAGGATGTAGAAACCGCTGATATGATGGTTGAGGGTGCTGAAAAAGTAGTTGTTGAAGAAGAGCTGGTTGAAAGTGCGGCTGTTGCAGAAAGTGAAGAAGAACTGAATGAAATAACAGATTCCGTTAAAGAGGAATCGCAACCTCCAATAGGAGAAGGTGGACTATCATATACGCCAACACCAGCACTCACAGAAATGTCAACAATAACGCCAATAGTTGACGCCACTTCTGCAAAAGTAGGCGAAGAATTTGACGCCAGCATGGAAGAGAGCGTACCTCGAGCTGAGGAAGCAGGAGAACTACCAAAAGAGGAGGGGTTAATTGAGGAAGACGAGAGTAGAGAAGAGGCCAGTACAAACGAAGATGAGAGTTCGCTTGATCAGTCAATCATTGAAACTGGCGAGTCATTAACGAAGCAACCTTCTGTTTTTGAAATGCTGGCTTTTGCCGGGATGTTGCTCAGTGCACTTACTGCAATAGTTGCTTTGGTTGCTGTATTTCGGACGAAAAATCGGTCTTAGGTTTGAGACGTTTTTTTGTGACGAAATGAAACTATGGTATACTTTTTGTTCACGCATGTGAAATGGTTTCCATGCGTGATTATAGTGTAAAAATCATTAATGTATTTCTAAAAAGAGCGAGGGTAACCCATTTTCAGGGTGAGAGGCGCTCGAAGGAAGGGTATTATGGGTAACAAAGTGGTAATCAATGCCACCAAACGTACTGTTACAGGCCGTAAGGTCAATCGTCTTCGCCGTCAAGGCAAATTACCTGGTGTAATGTACGGTTCAAATTTTGAATCCACACCGATTTTTATGGATTTACATGATGTCACTTTGAGGTTACGTGGCGTATCAAAGTCAACTCTTGTGACCATTAATTTGGATGGAGAAGAATATACAACACTGCTCCAAGACAGACAGAAAAATTTTGTGCGCGGTAATCTGACTCATATCGATTTTCGCGTAGTTGATCTAAATGTGGTTATTTCCGCATCTGTAAGATTGAGATTTATCGGTGAGGCACCCATTATAACGACTATGGGCGGCGTGTTGATAACAAATATTCAGGAAATTGAAGTTGAGGCTTTGCCTGGCGATCTTCCTGAAACACTTGATGTGGATCTTTCCTCTCTGGATAGTTACAGCGCATCAATTTCAGTTGCTGATATTGACATTCCGGCGGGTGTGAGCGTTCTCACACCGCTTGAAGAAAAAGTCGCAAGTGTTATTGCTCCGGTAATTGAAGAAGAAGAAACTGTTGAAGATGAATTACTTGGCGAAGAAGGTGAAGTTGAACCTGAGGTTATTGAAAAAGGCAAACAAGAAGAAGAAATCGAAGACTGATCTTTTCCCCCTTGTAAACTAGTGAAAATCAAAACAACTGCCACGGCAGTTGTTTTGATTCAACAACACGGCTGAGAATATTTCAGCCGTGTTTGCATCTTATAATGATCCTAGAAAAAGAGGATTAACCTTTCCCTTTTTTAAATGTTTCAAACAAGGGAATCATGTCAGAAGAAGTGGTAAAAAATTCCCTGAGGTAGATTAGGATACCACTTACTAATGAACCGGGGACTATTTCTTGAAAATGTTCATAATAAGTGGCTGTTTATGATAAAATCGCTTGTATGACAAATCAACAATATCGGGTTGTTTTCATGGGTTCTCCTCAATTTAGCAGGCCAATTTTGCAGGTTTTGGTGGATAATGAGTTGTTTAATGTTGTTGGAGTTGTAACTCAACCTGACCGCCCAAAAGGAAGAGGGAGAAAGTTAGTTCCCCCGCCCATAAAAGAATTGGCACAGGATTTAACCATTCCTGTTATCCAGCCCAAACGATTACGAAAGGATGAAAGTGCAAAGGAACAGCTGTGTTCCTGGGCTCCTGATGTAATTGTTGTAGCAGCTTTTGGTCAGATTCTGAAACCAGATGTGCTGGATTTGTCTGAACATGGCTGCATCAATGTACACACGTCACTGCTTCCTCGTTGGAGGGGGGCCTCCCCGATTCAAGCTGCTTTGCTTCATGGGGATGAGGTTACAGGTGTGACCATTATGAAAATGGACCCCGGAATGGATACTGGCCCTATCCTCTCACAGGAAGCTTATAAAATTCCAGATGGAATCACTTATGGTGAACTGGAAACCGTGCTTTCAAGTCTGGGTGCCGCTCTGCTTATGGATACCCTGCCGGATTACATGAATGGAAAAATCACGCTTGTTACTCAGGATGATTCCTTTGCCACAAAAGCGCCCTTGATTAATAAAAAAGATGGATTGTTGGATTTTTCACAACCAGGGAAATCTTTGGTACGGAAAGTTTGCGCATTTAATCCCTGGCCAAGCGCATACACGATGTTTCATGGCCAGAATTTTAAAATCCTGAAAGCACATTTCATAAAAGCTCAACAGACAGAAAAGGGGACGTTTGTAATCAAAGAAGAATTACCAGCAATTGGATGTGTTGACGGCTGGTTGGTATTGGATGAAGTTCAGCCTGCTGGGAAAAAGCGGATGGATGGTGCGGTATTTCTCAGAGGGAATCGTGAAAAATGGTTACATGCTCATGATGATATTGGAATTTAATGATTAATAAAACGGGTCCAAAGTTTCGTTTCCTTTGTTTTGGGGTGGGGGCTGTGGGAATTTATCTTGGCGGCAGCCTTGTGAAAATCGGCCACCATGTTACTTTTATTGATCGACCTGAAAATGTTGAAGGAGTTCGGCAAAAAGGATTGCACCTGATTATTAATAATCAGGTAAATGAGATCGAAAACCCGGATGTGGTGCCTACAATTGAAGAAGCTCTTACGCATGGTCCTTTCGATGCAGCGATTTTTGCTGTCAAAGGATATGATACAGATCATGTTCTGAAATATCTTCTGCCATATCAGGTGGCTTTACCACCCTTTATTTGCATCCAGGACGGGATTGGCAATGAAGCAAGGTTAGTCAATGTTCTTGGCCCTGACAAGGTTATTCCTGCTGTTTTAACGACCACAGTTCGGAAAACAGGTTTGGGTAGTGCAACAGTCATTCATGAACGCGGCATTGGCATGTCAGGCAGCCATCAATTGACAGCCGCAATTATTGACGCTTTTAACCAAACAGGGATGCATGTTCGAAGGTATCGAGATGCGACCAGTATGAAGTGGTCGAAGTTGTTATTCAGCTTGATGACAAATGCCAGTGCTGCGATTCTTCAAATGACACCTGAAGAAATCATTCGAGACCCCGAATTAAGGCAGATTGAAATTTGTCAAATTCAAGAAACCCTGAAAGTGATGAGAGCACAGCATATTCGGATTGTCAATTTACCAGGTTTTCCAATTCGCTGGTTGAATTTGTTAATGCTAGAAAATGTGTCACCGAAATTGCGTGACTATGCGTTAATAAAACTGGTGGTTGAGCAACCGGGGAGTGTAATGCCGCTTTTGGCTGAGGATTTGAAGAATGGAAAAAGAGGTTGTGAAGTATCAACCCTGAATAGCGCTGTTGTCCGACATGCTTTACAATCTGATATTTCAGCGCCAGTTAACGCGGCGCTATCTCATTTATTAACAGGCATTGTTACAGGAAACATTAATCCACAGGTTTATTATCGGAATAAATCAGCGTTTGTTGAATTCATTCAATCTTTCCAAATGCCTTCTATGTATTAGAGCGTATATGTTACAGGGTTTGTGTTTTGGAGAACCTTATTCTTTAAACAGAAAAAAATCAAGTTTATTTTGAATAATTGTGAGTGTGAAGATCGATCTTGAACCAATTACCTGGTCGTGTAACTAACTGATTGGGAGTTCTAATTTTACTTTGCATAAACTGAAATGAAACCATCATTCAACAGTATTAATTGGGAGTATGTCAATGAGTGTTCCAAAATGGGTGCGAGATGCGGTATTTTATCAAATTTTCCCAGATCGCTTTGCAAATGGAAACAAAGAAAATGATCCCTACAATGTGAAACCGTGGTTGGAAAAACCATCTACTAAAGGTTTTCATGGCGGTGACTTACAGGGTGTGATTCAGAAGTTTGACTATTTGATTGATCTTGGAATTAATGCGATTTATTTTAATCCCATTTTTCAGGCAGCTTCTACCCATCGATATGATACATACGATTATTTTTCGATTGACCCAATATTGGGAAACATCAACGACTTTCAAGCGCTCTTAAAAGTCGCGCATGATAATCAGGTTAAGGTGGTGATTGATGGTGTTTTTAATCATTGTGGGAGAGGCTTTTTTGCTTTCAACAATATTTTAGAAAATGGCCAGGATTCACCCTATCTCAATTGGTTTCATATAAAAAATCTCCCGCTGGATGCTTATAGTCCCGGGGAAGCAAGAAATTATTTGGGTTGGTGGGGTTATAAAAGTCTACCAAAATTCAATACAGATGAACTAGAAGTAAGACAATATTTATTGGATGTTGCCCGGTATTGGATAGAACTGGGGGCAGATGGCTGGCGGTTAGATGTTCCAAACGAGATTGATGATGATGAATTTTGGGCTGATTTTCGTTCAACGGTAAAAACTGCCAATCCTGAGGCCTATATACTGGGCGAGATATGGGATGGAAATCCCCGGTGGGTTGGCGATGATCATTTCGATGGATTGATGAATTATCCCATCCGTGACGCCGTATTTGATGTTATAAAAAAGAAGAATGGTATTTCTCAGTTTGCTGAGCGTGTGGAAGAATTATTGGAGGCCTATCCCTTCGAAAATGTTCAATCGATGCTGGTACTGCTTGGCAGCCACGATACAAGGCGAATCCGTAGAAAAATGGATGGGGACATGGAACGAGTCAAGTTGGCATATCTATTTCCTTTCGTATATCCGGGGGCTCCCTGTATTTATTATGGTGATGAGATTGGCCTGGATGGTGGAAAAGATCCTGATTGCCGACGGACTTTCCCATGGGATACGTCTCTTTGGAATCAGAGCATGCTTAACTGGATCAAAAAGTTAATTGAAATACGGCATCAGGAAGAAGCATTGCGCCGAGGGAAGATGGATCGCATTTTCGTGGACGAACAATGCTATATTTTTAAACGATATACACCAGATGAATCCCTTATAGTGGCATTAAATTTTGGAGAGCAGCCATCTCGGGTCGAAATTTCTGTATTAAATTCAGGAGACAATGAAGCCTCTTCATTGAAGGATTTAATCAGTGGAGAAGAATTTCAAGCGGATAATGGGATGTTTCGTTTTGACATTTCAACATTATCAGGCATGATCCTAAAACCTGTGGAATAATTAATCCTCCGCAAGGAATCGCGTTTTCCACTCATACATCTTATTCAGGGCCTCTATTGGTGAGAGGGTGTTGATATCCAGATTCTTTAGCTCTTCCACAAAGGGATTATTCTCTGGGAAGAGCATCATTTGCTGCGGGGCTGTCGCATCGATGCTGACGGTTTTTCCTGAAGACGATTCCAGTTGTTCAAGAATTTCTGAGGCTCGTTGAATCACTGGACGTGGCAAACCTGCGAGTTGCGCTACGTGGACCCCGTAAGAACGATCGGAGGCGCCCGACACGATTTTGTGCATAAAGACTGGATGTCCATCCGCTTCGCTGACTGCAACGTTGTAGTTTCTTATACCGGGTAGAATTTCACTCAGTTGTGTCAGCTCATGATAATGGGTGGCAAAGAGTGTGCGCGTTTTGAGCAGGGGGTGATTATGGATGTATTCAATAATGGCCCATGCGAGAGAAAGGCCGTCATAGGTGCTGGTTCCACGCCCGATTTCATCGAGAATTAATAAGCTTCTCCTGGTAGCATTATGAAGGATATTGGCTGTCTCGACCATTTCTACCATAAAGGTGGATTGGCCGGCATGAATTTCGTCCTGAGCGCCGATGCGTGTAAAAATTCGATCTACCAATCCTATTTCAGCCTGCTTTGCAGGTACAAAGCTTCCCATCTGTGCCATCAGGACAATGATGGCTGCCTGGCGCAGGAAGGTTGATTTACCGCTCATATTTGGCCCTGTGATAATCCGAATGATTTCTCCTTCTTCGAAATTGATATCATTGGGAACAAACCGTTCGTTGAACAGTAATTTCTCAACAACAGGATGCCGTCCATCTTCAATTTTTAGACTATTATTGTCGGTCAGGACAGGCCGAACATAATTATTGAGAGCAGCGGCTTCTGCAAGTGAGGCCAAACTATCTAATTCGGCAATGGCTCCAGCAGTTTTGAGCAATGTTTCACTCGATTTTGCTAATTTCTGGCAGATTTGCTTAAAAACGCGAGCTTCAATTTTATGAATTTCTTCTTCTGCGTTTAATACCAGAATTTCATATTCTTTCAGCTCGGGCGTAATAAATCGTTCGGCATTAACTAAGGTTTGTTTGCGAATATATTCTTCAGGAACATCTTCAGAGTGTAGACGGGATACTTCAAGGTAATACCCAAAAACTTTGTTGTAGCCGACTTTTAATTTTGATAAACCAGTTTTTTCCCGTTCAACTTGCTCCAGGTTAGCTATCCAATCTCGAGCATGGCTGGTGGCTTCATAGATATTATCTAATTCTTCGGAATAACCTTTTCTAATAACTCCAATATTTTGGAGGGTAGCGGGGGGCTCATCATTGATGCTTCCCTCAAGGAATTGTCGTTCTGCATCACAGGTTGTGAAATTCTCCAGGATATTCTGTAATGCCTGAGGTGTATGAGAGAACACTTTCTGGATAAAAGGAAGAGCTTGAAGGGTTTCGCGCAATGCCACAAGGTCTCGTGGGTGGGCTGTCTCACTCAGAATGCGGTTCGTTAACCGTTCCAAATCTGTTAATGGTCTCAGGGTTTCTCTCAATTCCGCGCGGACCATACCATTCTTCAGTAAATAGTCAACTCCCTCTTGCCGCTGGTTGATCTGAGGAATATCAAGGAGAGGTTTATTGACCCATTGGGTTAACATTCGTTTTCCCATTGGTGTCAGTGTATGGTCCAAAACGTTGAGCAGAGAGCCTTTAATCTCGCCTGTTCGCATTGTTTCTGTTAATTCCAGATTTCTTCTTGTGATCGCATCCAGGGTCATGAATTCACTGAATTGATACGTGCTCAGACTGGTTAATAATTTTAGTGCAGAAGGCTGGGTTTCTTGTAGATATTGAAGGATGGCTCCCGCTGCCTGTGTTGCGTATTGTTTGTGGTCTAAACCAAAGCTGATGAGAGAGGCAGCGTTAAAATGCCTCAAGATCGTTTCTTGGCATCGTCCAGATTCAAAGTGCCAGGCTGCCCAGGGGGTTTTATGCCCGGGCAGTTGATCAAATTCTGGCGTTTCGTGAGGGATCAGAATTTCTGATGGATGAAGACGGGTCAATTCAGCCCAAATTAAATTTTTCAGATTTGGCCCGTCAACTTCAGTCGCCGCAAATTCTCCTGTGCTGATATCGACGTAAGCAAAGCCAGCATGGTTGCTATCCATATAAATGGCAGAGAGGTAATTGTTGTGGTCACTTTTCAACAGTCCTGGTTCGAGGAGAGTACCGGGGGTTATCACCCGTACGACTTCACGATGAACCAATCCCTTTTTGGGCGGTGCACCGATCTGTTCGCAGATGGCAACATGGTATCCTTTGTTAATCAGTTTTGAGATATAATTTTCTGCCGCATGATAAGGAATGCCAGCCATTGGAATACGCATACCTTTAGCAACATTGCGCGAGGTGAGAACAATTTCCAGTTCTCTGGAAGTAATTTCTGCGTCGCCATCAAAGGTTTCATAGAAATCACCCAGTCGAAAGAAGACGATTGTATCGGGATATTTATTTTTAATATCCAGGTATTGTTGACGGATGGGGGTAATATGGGTCTTTGGCATGGGCTTAATTCTAAGAGTACAACTGGTAGAATGCAAGGGGGAAAATGACTGAAATTTGGGATATCAATTCAGGTATAATATTGGGGTTATGAATACTGAATGCTGTGTGAAACCAAGGAGGAATTTTTAGTGGCTCGTGTGATAAACCCCGAAACTGCAGGGAAGAAGAGAAAATTATTGATGCGCGGCGTCGTGCTGGCCATCCGTGAATTGATGAAACAAGAAGCACAAGATGAGTTAAGTCGGGATCTCGCAGCATTTGTAGGGATCACCTTATTAGAAATTTATAAAACAGTTAACGTTTCTGTGGTGGCGTGGGAAAAGAGAAATTATTGGGTGAAAGCAGATCGGTATCGTATGGAGTGGGTCTGGTGCGAAGACCTTGGCAGGCAGATGTGTACAGCAGTTTTGGCGGAAGATTGGTTAACGATTGCGATAACTTCGGCAAAAGTTGCTCAAAATGTCAGTTCAGTTGATCTGCCGCAGCGTCACAAATTAGGAGAACCCTGGATTGGTGCCTGGGAAATGCTGCAAGACAGTAATGATTAAAAAATGCAACTTTTTGATGATTGTTTCGTTAATTATTAATGGAAGAAAGCGAAAATAATTAATAAATAATCAATCAGGAGTTGAAAATGATGGAAGAAAAAACGAAAAAATTGCGTAGGTCACGGCACAAAAGAATTATTGCTGGTGTTTGTGGTGGATTATCTGAATTCTTTGGGATCAGTGTGTTCTGGTTTCGGCTTGCGTTTTTTATCCTGTTAATCCCGGGTGGTTTGCCGGGAGTGGTGCCTTATGCCATTTTATGGTTGGTCATGCCTCGCACATCAAGATAGAACGATATAGAAAAAACAAAACTGGCTTCACAGAAGCCAGTTTTGTTTTAATTAATAGATAGTAGTAGAGGAAACAGATTATGCTTTTACTAAGATTTTAGTATGATACGTGCATCAACGATAGAAACGCCATCTCCTTCATCGTAGACGATAACAGGGTTTGCGTCTGATTCGCTGACTTCATCGATCAGGTCATAAACCATTGCACTATAATTTGCAATTACTTTAGCTAGTGCATTACGGTCTTTTGGATTTTCGCCGCGGATACCCTTGAGGATAGGTGCACTCTTGATTTCGTTGATCATTTCCATTGCCCGTCCTTCGCCGATGGGAGCGACGCGGAAGGTCACATCTTTGAGAACTTCGACGAAGATTCCACCCAGACCGAACATGACAGTAGGTCCAAATGTGGGGTCATTGATGGAGCCGAGGATTACTTCTGTACCCCAGGGAGCCATTTTCTGAATCACCACACCGTGGATATTTGCATCTGCTTTGAAGTTTTTAGCATTTTTCATGATTGTTTCAAACGATTCGCGGCATTCTTCATCACTCTGAATGTTAACTTTTACGCCACCCGCATCACTTTTGTGAAGGATATCGGGGGATACAATTTTCATTACAATCGGATAGCCAAAATTATTTGCTATTGAAACGGATTCATCAGCACTTGTTGCAAGATCGCATTTCGGAACCGGCATATTATAAATTTCGAAAACTTTCTTTGCTTCAATCTCTGTTAATGAATTGCGGCCATCAGCGCGTACAGCTTCAATAATCACCAAGGCTTTTTCTTTGGAAGAATTTGTATCCGTTTTTTCGAAAGCAGTGTTATATTTCTTGATTTTGGCATATTCGCGGAGACCTGCAATCACATTGACAGCAACATCAGGATCAGAGTAAGCGGGAATGCCATTTTCGACTAACCACTGTGTGGCAGCTTCAGTCTTTTCACCACCAACAAATGAAACTGCGATTGGTTTGTCGGTAACGCCTGATTTATCGATTGCGCGCTTGATGCCCATCGCAACATCCATCGGTTCAGTTATTGCAACTTCGCAGTAGAGGACTGCTAGACCATCAACCCATGGGTGGGCGAAGGAATTAGCGACAGATTCTTCGTACCAATCAGCACCAGCGATACCTGTCAGGTCGGCAGGATTTTTTGCAGATCCGAATTCAGGCATGTATTTCTTCAGTTCAGTCTGAACATCATCAGGCGCAAATTTCAATGGAATGCCGTAGCGTTCAGCAGCATCTGTTGCGAGTACACCCACACCACCACCATTAGTGATAATGAGAAGGTTATCGCCAGGCATCGGCGGTTGGAGTGAGAGGGCAAGAGAGCGATCGAAAAGATTATCCAGGGTGGAGGCTTGAACAACACCGGCCTGCTCGAATGCAGCACCGTAAATCTTGGCCGCACCGGCAAGCGAACCGGTGTGAGAGGCAGCAGCAGCCGCGCCATGGGCAGAAACACCAGATTTTAAGGCAATAATCGGTTTCCTAGTTTTCTGAGCTAACTCAATGAAGCGCCGCCCATCTTTAAGACCTTCAATATAAAGGGAGATTGAAGAGGTATCTTCATCCTGGCCTAACCATTCCACCATGTCTCCGAAGGTAATGTCTGACATATTACCGATTGAAATCAGTTTGTCGAAACCAACACGGCGTGTGAAGGTGGCCATGTCCATTGCGATTAGAAGAGCGCCGCTCTGGGAAACTAGAGAACCTTTACCGGGAAGCGGGAGTGTGGGTGCAAATGAGGCATTCATATTCATTGAGTTTGAAAGGACACCAACGATATTTGGCCCCAAAATTCGTATGCCATAGCTATTTGCGGTTTCGACCATCTTTTTTTCCAGGTCGGTTTTTCCAACTTCACCAAAGCCAGAGGTGATTATTGCAAGGCCTTTCACGCCTTTCTTGCCGCACTCTTCAATTGCATTGAGGGCGAATTTGGCAGGGATTGTGAAAATGGCCAAATCGACATCACCGGGAATATCCAACACACTTGGATAGGCCTTAAAACCTAAAATCTCGCTTGCCTTGAGGTTGATGGGGTAAACATCACCCGCATACTTACTGGTGATCAGGTTATCAACAACTGTATAGCCGATTTTGCCTGGCGTGCTTGAGGCACCAATAATAGCAATGGATTTTGGCTTTAATACTGCATTTAAAACTTCAAGTTCCACAATGACATCCTCCTGTGGGAATAAAAAAAATCAAATGTGCAAAATTTCCTTCTTATGTGTTTCATGAAACATGTTCATGGTTTACAATTTAGATATAAAGTGTCCTTATTATTTTAGTTTATTATATCAAAACAAATGTACTATTCGGGCGAAACAAAAATCACAAAAAGATGATAGTTATTAACAAGGATATTTATGATGAACCAGAACACTCTTTCCAATTCTTACCCTGAGGTTGAACTCATTCTTTCTGAATCATTAAAATCGGTTGACCCATACCTTGCTGTTGTTAATCAAGTTGAATTGAATGGCCATTGGCTGATAATTGCTGATGAAATGATTGATCTTGCACAGTACCAACAGGTTTACTTGATTGGATTTGGAAAAGCTGTTTTACCAATGGCAAAAGGGATTTCCTCTGTTCTTTCATCTTATGTTAAAGAAGGATTTTTAATTACAAAGTATTTTAATGAATCTCATATCAAAGCTTTGCCCCCCTCATTTACCGTTTGTCGGGGGAACCATCCGGTTCCTGGCGAAGATACTTTCCGAAGTACAAAAAGGTTGCTGGATTTTTTATCGAAAATTTCAGAAGATGATCTCGTTTTGTGTTTAATTTCAGGCGGTGGGTCTGCTCTGTGTTCTATGCCTGTTGAAGGAGTTCGACCAGATGACATCAAAGAAATGACCAGGGTTATGCTGGCCTGCGGGGCAGAGATTAACGAAATTAACGCTCTGCGGAAACATGTAGACAGAATAAAGGGCGGGGGTTTAGCATCCCTGATACATTCTGCAAGGCTGATTACCCTGATACTGTCGGATGTTATCGGCAGCCCTCTGGATGTCATCGCTTCAGGGCCAACTGTGCCTGATAAAAGCAACTTCGCAGATTTGCAGAGGATCATTGAAAAATATAATCTGGCGGAAAAATTACCTCAACAGATCATTGAGTTGGTTCGAAAAGGAAATGCAGGTAATGTGCCAGACACACCAAAATCGGGTTCATCCTGTTTTTCATCTGTGAGCAATGTTTTAATCGGAAGTAACCTGACCGCTTGCCAGTCCGCGATGAGAGCAGCGCAAAAGGCAGGTTTTAATTCAATGCTACTGACGACCTATTTGCGAGGAGAGGCAAGAGAGGCTGGCCGGTTCCTGGCAGGAATAATTGCCGAGATTGTTGCTACAGGCAACCCGATTCAAAGACCAGCATGTATTATTCTTGGTGGTGAAACGACTGTAACGATACATGGCGACGGTTTGGGCGGGAGAAATCAAGAGATGGCCTTAGGAGCTGTTCGAGACCTGGCGGGGCTTCAAAAAGTTCTACTGGTGACTTTAGGCACCGATGGAGAAGATGGCCCAACGGACGCGGCAGGGGCGTGGGTGACTGGTGATACACTGGCAAAATCTGTGCAGTCAGGCATGAATCCAGATCAGTATTTAGACAATAATGACGCATATCATTATTTTGAAGCACTCGGACAATTAATACAAATTGGACCAACGGGTACCAACGTGAATGACATAGCGTTCTTGTTTGTGTTTTAGAGCGAAAAAGAATGGTCCTTTCTTTAAAAAAAGCTGTCCTTAATTTCATCCAGACAGCTTTTTGCAATTATTGTGAAATTCTTTGATTAATCGAGTGATGCTTCCATGATCTTCTGGATGCGTTCAATCATTGACGCAGGATTTGGATGGATTCCCTCAAGTAAAAGAGTATCTTCAAAAATCTGCTCAATAATCAGGCTGCTGCGAGGATCATCCTCTGGTAATTGTTCAAGTTTTTGAATCAGAGGGTGGGATGCATTGATTTCCAGAACTTTGTTTGGTTTCTCAAAATCACGGTTGAGCATTTCGTAAACACGCTGCATTTCCTGCGTCATTTCACCGTCAGCATCAACAAGGCGTGCAGGAGAACGAGCAAGACGATTGGTGAGGCGTACATCGGAAACTCGTTCAGAAAGAGTGGATTTAATGAGAGAGATGAGCCCCTTATGTTCCTGCTCTTCTTTTTCATCATTTTTCTTTGAGTCATCAGTCTTTTCATCTGAATTTACTTCTTCGGCTGCAATGTTGGCGAAGGATTTCTCTTTATAGTTGTGCAATCTGAGCATCATGAAGGGATCAACATCTTCTGCCAAAAACAGAATCTCATAACCTTTTTCTTCCATCAACTCAAGATGCGGGCTCATTGTTGCTGAGGAATAATCAGCTGCGAGGAGATAATAGATTTTTTCCTGTTCTTCTGGCATGGCTTCTATATATTGATCAAGGCTGATCCATTCATCTGGATGTTTATTAGTATGGAAAACAAGCAAGTCACTCAGTTTTTCAGAATATTCGTCATCGGTTGCAACACCTTCTTTAATGAATTGCTGGTAGGCTTCCCAGAATTTTGCATAGTCAGAGGGCTCTTTACGCTGCATCTCTTTCAAATGGGCGATCAAACGCGAAGTAATTACCTTTTTAATCTGCCGCAAAACACGGGTGGATTGGATTGTCTCACGGGAGACGTTCAGAGGAATATCTTCTGAATCGATAACGCCCTGCACGAATCGAAAACTATGTGGTAATAGATCAAGTGTATATTCTTGTATAAGCACTTTGCGCGCGTACAGTTCAAGACCGTCTTGTTTGCGTGGAGAGAACATTGTTCGTTCGGGATTCGAGGGGATATACAGGAGGGAATACATCTGAACAGGGGCGTCAATGGTCAGGTGCAGTTTTGCCAGCGGTGCTTCAAAATCCATTGTGTATTGCTGATAAAAGTTCTTATATTCTTCTTCTTCAATGCTCATTGGTGTTTGACGCCATAACGCTGTTTGCCGGTTAACGGGTTCTTCATTCTCACCAACAAAGATTGGGTAGGGGATGAAATCACTATATTTTTTGATAGCAGTCTGTACACGATATTCTTCAAGGAATTCTTCGGCATTCTCGTTCAAGTGGAGGATGATTTCTGTACCACGATCCTTTTTATCGGATGTCTCTAGCGTATATTGTTCTTCACCGTTTGAGCGCCAGAGGACAGCTTCCTCATCTTTTTTGTAGGCGCGGGTATGCACTTCGATTTCTTCTGCAACCATAAAAGCAGAATAGAATCCAACACCGAATTGGCCGATGATATCTGTCAGATTAGCGTTACTTTCGGTAACTGCGTCCATGAATTGTTTAACGCCAGAATGCGCAATTGTGCCGAGGTTTTCTACAATTTCATCCCGTGTCATTCCAATCCCGTTATCTCGAATGGTTATTGTCTTTTTTTCCTTATCAACGGTAATCCAAATGCCAGGATCAGCGTCAGTATCCACACCCTCTTTTTCGGTGAGCATGACAAATTTCAACCGTGTTAGAGCGTCGGATGCATTTGAAATCAACTCACGCAGGAATACATCCTGATCAGTATAGATCGAATGAATTAAAATTTTTAAAAGTTGTTTCGTTTCTGTTTGAAATTGAAACGTTTGAGTACTTTCATTGATGTCAGTCATTTTTATAATCTCCTAAAAGATAATTGACGCAAAATCAAACTCCATTAATAATTTTCCCGGGGTTATTCTCTTCTAGAATAATTATAATTTTAAGGTATTAACCTTTTATTAATTCCATGAGTATACATACCTGTTTCTGACGCTGCAATTTTGAACTCCATCATTAGCGATGGCGAAAACAATTGATGACTGGTACTATAATTCTAACAAGATAAAAACTTTAGAAAACGGGTAAACGAAAATGAAAAAAGGGTTGTTGATTGTAAATACCGGGACTGGCAAAGGAAAAACCACTGCTTCACTGGGCACATTGATTCGCGCGTGGGGGCACGGGATGAATGTGGTGATGATTCAATTTATCAAGAATGAAAATGCACACTTTGGTGAAATTAAGGCGGCTCGTAAGATCGGCATTTCCTGGCATATAACAGGTGGAGGATTCGTTATGCCGGGCGGCGATCCAAAAGAAGCTATTGAGAAAGCAGAGAAAGGATGGTCTCTCGCTCAAGAAATTATTTCGTCTGGAGAATATGATCTGGTGGTTTTAGATGAATTTACTTATCCCCTGCACTATGGCTGGCTGGATACGAAGAAGGTGTTATCCTGGATCGAGGAAAACAAACCAGAAAGTATGCACCTGATTATCACTGGTCGATATGCGCCAGAAGAATTGATTGAAATGGCTGACATGGTGAATGAAGTAACATCAATCAAACATCCCTTTGATAAGGGGATAAAAGCACAAATTGGAATTGAGTATTGATTCATGATGTCGAAACAGGAAACAATTCTTTTAGGATTCTTTCTTGCACTTCTGTTCTTATGTGTGGCAATGGGTGGTTTCCTGTTGTTTCGACAATGGTCGTCATTAGATTCATCCATCGATTATTCCAATACATTGGTTGCCATATTGACGCAGGAATCGGCCAAAGATGATGTGGCAACCAGGGTGGCGCTTGAACTAGCGAAATTAACGCCCCAACCTGTTCAGGGAGACGAGACCCCTGTTCTAGTTGAAGAAACAAGAGAGCCTACTTTAATAGTTTCTCCACTTGAGGGATATCAAAGGTATTTGACTCAGCAAGGTGATACGCTCAAAGCGATTGAAAAACGATTTCAGACTCAAAAAGAAAAAATTATTTCGTATAGTACCTATCAGGAGGAGGGCATTCTGCCGATTGGTACCCTCTTATGGATTCCAGAGAATAATGTCTCACCGGACTCAATGATCAGACTTCTTCCAGATTCTGCTATTGTGAATGGTCCTTTAGATGCTGGATTTGACCTTGCGGGGTTCGTTAATGGTGCGGACGGATTTCTGAAAGGCTATCAGGAGGAGGTTCGTGGGGAGTGGATGACCGGTGTTGAGATCGTGGAGCGGGTGTCATTGGAACATTCAATCAGCCCCAAATTATTACTGACCGTATTGGAATTCCAGAGTGGATGGGTTCTTTCGAACGATTCCAGGATGCAGTATGATGATTTTCCAATTGGATATGGTTTGGATTGCTGTAAAGGGTTGTATGAAGAACTTTATATCGTTGCCCGGCAGTTAGGCCTGGGTTATTATGGCTGGCGTGATGGTTCTGCGATTACAGTAAAATTCTCGAATGGGGAAATCCTTGCTCTTGACCCAACACTCAACGCGGGAACGGCTGCACTTGCAAAGTTGATGTCTACTTTGTATACCCCGGAAACGTGGCAGGTTGTTATGTCAGAGGAAAGTGGTATTACTGTGTTGTACCGTCAAATGTACGGCAATCTGTGGCTGGATATTGAACAGTCACCCCCTTTGCTTCCTGATGAATTGATGCAGCCTGAAATGGAATTGCCGTTTCTTAGAGGAGAAGACTATCACTTAACTAGTGGCCCTCACAAAGCCTGGGGGATTGGCAGCCCCTGGGCGGCAATAGATTTTGCACCTGCCGATATGATCAAAGGCTGCACGGTTTCTCCTTATTGGGTCACTGCCTCAGCAAATGGGATGGTTGTCAGGGCAGAGAATGGCGTAGTTGTAATTGATTTAGATCAGGATGGGTTCGAACAGACTGGGTGGGTACTATTTTATTTACATGTCAGCAGTAAAGACCGGGTATCGGTGGGTACTGTGGTTGAGGTGGACGATAAAATCGGGCATGCCTCTTGTGAGGGAGGACATGCAACAGGATCACATGTACACCTCGCTAGAAAATATAATGGTGAATGGGTTCTGGCTGACGGACCTTTGCCGATGATATTAAGCGGATGGATTGTTCATGCTGACCGTGGTGAGTATGGAGGATATTTGCAGAAGGAAAACCAATTCATTTTTGCTTATCCTTATTCGATTGCAGATTCGCTTGTCGAACGGTGAAATTTCTTTTATGATTGGAGAGAAATTGATTTGACAATTAAGAAAGTAGAACATGGTTAAAAAGAAGACACTATATATTGTTTCCACACCGATTGGGAATATGGACGACATTACTCTTCGCGCGATTGAGACTTTGAAAGAAGTGGATGTGGTTATCTGTGAAGAATACAAGCCGGCGCGGCGCTTGCTAAAGCGGTTAGGCTTGCTGGGAAAAGAGCTGCTCTCGATTAATGAGCACAATGAAATGGAAGACGCTGAATCCGTTCTTATGCAGATGCTGCAGAATAATGAAAGCATGGCTTTAATTTCAGATTGCGGCACGCCTGTTTTCTCAGATCCTGGGCATGAGTTAATTCGTCTGGCTGTTGATTATAAAATTCCTGTAGTTCCTATTCCAGGAGCGTCATCCCTGATGACAACCTTGAGTATTTTGGATTTCCGTTTAAGAAATTTCGTTTTTGGCGGTTTCTTATCGCGCAACCCGCAAGAAAGAAAAAGAGAAATGACCCGGCTGCGAAATCTGAATATGCCTGTTGTACTGATGGATACTCCATATCGGATGAAGGCTGTACTTGAAGATTCAATTAAGGTGTTTGGAAAGGGCAGAGAGGCAACGCTGGGTTGTGATCTTACATCTCATAAGGAAAAAATTGTACGAGGAACTCTGGGTGAAATTCTCCAGAAAGTTCAAGATCGTAAGGCCGAATTTATTCTCATCATTCATGATTATCAGCGGAATCGATAAAGAAATTCTTTGTTGTGATTATTTCACAAGAATTTTTTCGTTTCATTCATTGAGAAAAACAAAACAGGAGTGTAAATAATGAAGTATTCTTTTAATGGTCTGGGAATGAATTTGGGCAATCTCGCAATGCTCTCTCATGCAAAAACGAGATCAATCAGTGCTGAAAATTATGATGGCGCAAAAGGAAAAGGCGGAATGGCAGTTGAGGGTACAGGAGCAAATGCCGCCAGAGAATTGGGTCAGGGTTGGAAAATCAATCCATGTATTACCCTGAAGGCTGGTGAAACTACTGTTTTGGCTGACATTTCCGATACTGGCGCAATTCAACATATTTGGATTACAGTAGACCCAAAATATTGGCGTTCTATAGTCCTGCGAATGTACTGGGACGATGAAGTATCTCCCAGTGTTGAAGTTCCTCTTGGTGATTTTTTCTGCATGGGATGGGGTAAACGAGATAATGTAAATTCACTTCCAGTGGCTGTGAATCCAGCAGGTGGGTTCAATTCTTACTGGGAAATGCCATTCCGACAATCTGCCAGGATCACTGTTGAAAATTTAGCTCCAGAAGATGTGGGAGGATTTTTCTATCAGATCGATTTTACCTTAACAGCCACCCCTGAAGACATGGGTTATTTTCACGCACAATGGCGCCGAAGCAACCCTTTGCCAGAAAAAAAAGATCATGTTCTGGTGGATGGAATTCAGGGATTTGGACAATATGTCGGCACTTATATTGCCTGGGGATCGAATAATAATGGCTGGTGGGGTGAAGGGGAAATCAAGTTTTTTATGGATGGTGATACTGAATTCCCCACGATATGTGGAACAGGCACTGAAGATTATTTCTGTGGTGCATGGGGTTTTATCTCTCCGAACAATGGGTGATGCATATAGCGGGAATTATTGTGGGATGCCCCAGGTAATCAAGGGGGATGGCTTTAATAATTCGCAGCAGCGTTTTGGGTTATATCGCTGGCACATTATGGACCCGATTCGGTTTGAAAAAGATTTGAAAGTTACAATTCAGGCATTAGGATGGCGATCAGAAGGACGGTATCTGCCTTTGCGGGATGATATTGCTTCAACGGTTTTTTGGTATCAATCTGAACCGCACGCTCCTTTCCCCAAGCTGCCGGGCCGGAATGAACTGGAAGTTATCTGAAGCGATTTATGAATGAGTCTTTTCTATAATTTAAAAGTGTAAATAAAGCCCAATAGTGATGATTGTTTCAGCGGTTCTCAGAATCGCGAATAAGTCTCCTGATTCCTATGAAACCAACCTACTCTTTCGATGCTGAGGAAGAGTTAATCCTCCTGATAAATTTTTAAATAAACAGCTAAATCAGCTTGTGATTCAGTGTTATACTTGGAACAACCCTGAACCAAATACGTTGAGAAGAGGGTATTAGAAAGACCTTTTCTTAGGAGAATATTCACAAGTAGGAGGTGGCTGCCTGTTGTTTGTGGCATGGAATTTTACGTATTGTTCATTTAAGGTTTGATGGTTGGATTCGAAAGATTCATCTCTACTATCAGACCAAAAAAGTTCTGTATTTGATCTCACCAGAAAATAATTGAATGAGGACACGTATGAAGAAAGACTTTTTAACAATCTTAGATTTTTCACCCGAAGAATTGAAGCACATATTGGATCGAGCAATATTTTTGAAAGAACAAAGACAGGAAAAAGGCAATCAATCAATTCTTGAAGGAAAAACCCTTGCCATGATCTTCCAAAAACCCAGTCTTCGGACGAGAGTAAGCTTTGAAATGGGAATGCATCAATTAGGCGGCAAAGCGTTCTATCTATCACCTCAGGAAATTGGGTTAGGAAAACGCGAATCTGTAGCAGATGTGGCCAGAGTCCTCTCCGGGTATGTGGATGGAATTATGGCTCGTGTGTTTGATCATCACCATATTCTAGAGTTAGCCAGGTGGGCATCAATCCCTGTGATTAATGGACTCAGTGATTACAATCATCCCTGTCAGGCAATGGCAGATGCTTTAACGATGATAGAAGAGTTCGGCTCTTTGAAAGATCGCAAAGTAACGTATGTTGGTGACGGTAATAATGTTGCTACGTCATTGATGTTTGCGTGTGTTAAACTTGGAGCTGAATTTGTGTTTTCAGGTCCCGAAGGATATGAGCTTCCTGATGAAGACATACAAAAAGCAAAGATAATTTGTGAGGACACCGGTGCCCATATATTGATTGTGCAAGACCCTTTAAAAGCTGTAAAACATTCCGACGTGATTTATACCGATTCCTGGACGAGTATGGGGCAGGAGGAAGAAGCGAGACAGCGTGAAGAGGTCTTTCCTCCATACCAGGTGAATAAGGATTTGCTTTCTCAAGCGAGTGATCACGCTATTGTTATGCATTGTCTTCCCGCACATCGGGGGCAGGAGATAACAGATGCCATAGCGGATGGAGACCATTCCCGGTTATTCCCGCAGGCACATAACCGGATGCATGCTCAAAAAGCCATCCTGGAATATCTATTGTCATAATGTTTCGTTTTGTAGATAAAGGAGCAATTAGCTATATGAATTCACAATATTACATTGATCTTGAAAATAAGTATGGGGCGCGAAATTATGAACCCCTGGACGTTGTTCTGACTCGTGGTGATGGTGTCTGGGTTTACGATGTGGAGGGAAAACGCTATTTTGATTGTTTGAGTGCTTACTCGGCAGTCAGCCAGGGGCATGTCCACCCAAAAATTCTTGCAGCTTTAAAAACACAAGCTGAACTGTTAACATTAACCTCCCGTGCTTTTCGGAACGACCAGTTCTCACTCTTGTTAAAAGAATTAACCGAATTTACGGGTTATGAGATGGCTTTAATGATGAACAGCGGTGCTGAAGGAGTGGAAACAGCAATCAAAGTGGCTCGTAAGTGGGCTTATGTTAGTAAAGGTGTGCCGAGGTATGATGCAGAAATTATCGTAGCTGAAGGAAATTTCCACGGGCGTACTACAACCATTGTAGGTTTTTCAACTGAGGAAGCTTACCGTTATGATTTTGGCCCGTTTACTCCCGGGTTTGTAGTAGTTCCTTATGATGATATTGATGCTTTGAAAGCAGCAGTGAATCCTAACACTGCTGCGATAATGCTGGAGCCAATTCAAGGCGAAACCGGGATTCGAATTCCAACGGATGGGTATTTAAAAGCAACTCGTGAACTTTGTGATCAGGAAAATGTTTTATTCATTGCTGATGAAATTCAAACTGGTTTTGGGCGAACAGGAAAGTTATTTGCCTGCATGCATGAAGAGGTCAGACCAGACATGCTGATTATTGGTAAAGCATTATCAGGCGGGTTTTATCCAGTTTCCGCTGTTCTGGCAGATGAAGAAGTTTTGGGTTTAATTGTTCCAGGAGATCATGGATCAACTTTTGGCGGTAATCCTCTTGGCTCAGCCGTAGCACGTGCCGCAATTCGAGTGATTAAAGAAGAAAAGATGGTTGAGAATTCTCAGAAATTAGGGGATTACTTCAAGGGGCGTCTTCAGCGGATCGAATCGAAGCATGTTAAAGAAGTTCGAGGTCGAGGTCTTTTCATTGCTGTAGAATTAAAAGATGAGGCTGGTGGTGCCCGGCGTTTCTGCGAAGCTTTGAAAGATGAGGGAATTCTGGCGAAGGAAACACATGGGACTGTAATCCGGTTTGCTCCGCCGTTGGTTGTTGACCGAGATACGATTGACTGGGCATTACCGATTATTGAAAAAGTACTGATGATGCCTTAGCAGGTAAAAAAATATTAAGTGAAAAAGAGATTTCCATTCACAGGAAATCTCATTTTTGTAACTTATAGGCCTATGTCAGCTCTTAATTAGAAGAAATGCAGCGTTAAACCCCATTCCCGGAGATGCCTGATGAGCCGCTTTGGAATTTTAGGGTAGCGCTGGGTGGGTAGTAAAGAGAATCAATCTGCTGCATTAAAAACTCTGAAATACGGATTTTTTCATTATTGTAGTTATTTTCAGGATTATATGTGATTGATTCTCCGAGTGAGACCGATGGGAGTTGAGGATTAATTGAAACGGGAATAAATCGAACTGCCTTGCGAGACTGTTTCCAATAATGTTTGGCAAGATAAATAAATCCTGTTTTAAATTGGTTGACATTTTTAAAAACTGTATTATTAACCCCTTTTCCGTCAGGGAAAATCAGAATATTTTCGTTTTGATCTAATACTTTAACACTTTTTTTAAAGGTTTCAATGATGCGGATTTGATTTTGATAAACGGGAATAGGATTCGTTCCCTTTATAAGTTGGTATAACCAGGGCGTGATTTGTTTTGATAGAAATCGACTTTTCCATTTCGATTTTATCCGCAGCCTTCCTATAAAGAATGATTCCTGTACATAGTCAGTAATTTTTTTCCGAGTGAGCATTCGATCATTGACCCAGGGTCGACATTTGAATGGAAACCGGGTTCCCATTATAAATGGTCCAGCTAATTTTTCATGATTTGCGACGAATACAACAGGGGGATCTAAATTTATATTCTCTGGGAGAAAAAATTTTGGCTTTTTAGTAAATATTTTAATTAATAATGTAGTGATCCAAAATTCAAGATTCATTATTTTTCCTCCTTTTGCAATTTTTTCTCGGGCTATGGTGTCCTGCTTTAATTATAAAGAAAAAAAATGGTTTTCGCAACATTTTCTGAATCTGATTGATATCTGATAAATTGTAGAATCAAGGAACTTGAAGTTTCAGCGGGTATAATTTTTTGAGCGAATCAAAATAACAGAGTATACTAGAGTTGAAATACACGCGATTAACAGGAAGGTGAAAGATGCAGCGTAGAGCAAAGATTGTAGCAACAATTGGTCCTGCAAGTGATTCTCCTGATCAATTAAGGAAATTAATTCAAGCGGGTCTGGATGTAGCTCGTTTAAATTTTTCTCATGGGACGCATGAGGAACATGCTGCTAAAATTCAATTAATTCGGCGTTTATCAGAAGAATTACATAAGCCCGTGAGTATTCTGCAAGATTTACAAGGGCCAAAACTTCGTGTTGGCAGACTTCCAGAAGAGGGAGTATTTCTTCATACCGGTCAGAAAGTACTATTAATCTCTGCCGATTCAAAAGCGGAAGGACTTCTTGAGATTACGGAAGATAAAATTGTGATTCCACTTACTGTTCCGAATCTAGCAGAGGCTGTCTCGGCTGGGAACCGAATATTAATGGATGATGGAAATTTAGAGTTATTGGTAAAAGAAATTGTCGGTGAAGATGTTATTACAGAAGTTGTTGTCGGGGGAAAGCTTACTTCGCATAAAGGAGTAAATCTTCCCGGTGCAAAATTATTATTCCCCGGATTTACAGAAAAAGATCGAAAGGATCTTCATTTTGGCTTGACTATGGGGGTTGATCTTGTGGCAATTTCATTTGTGAGTTGCGCGGAAGATATTCTAAAAGTGAAAGATGAAATTCGAAAGTTTGCCGCTAAGCCTGCTGATATTCCCGTTATTGCAAAGTTGGAGCGACCTGAAGCTATTGAGCATCTAGAAGATATTATGCGTGTCACGGATGGTGTGATGGTGGCTCGAGGTGATCTGGGAGTGGAAACTTCTGCTGCTCTGGTGCCGATCATTCAAAAGCAGATCATCGAATCTGCGAGTCGTCATAACAGGTTTGTGATTACTGCAACCCAGATGCTGGATTCCATGATTCATAACCCCCGGCCGACAAGGGCAGAAGCGTCTGATGTCGCGAACGCCATTTTTGATGGAACGGACGCCGTGATGCTTTCAGGCGAAACTGCCACAGGGAAATATCCTTTGAAAAGCATTCAATATATGAATGATATTGTGATTGAGGCGGAGCAGAATTATCAAAAATGGGGATATCGTTCAGAGGATTATACAAAGAGCGATCAGGACGCACTCGCACTGGCGAGAGCAGCTTTTGCACTGGCGAGAGATACAAATGTTTCTTCGATTGCAGTATTTACAAGATCGGGATTGACTGCATTATTGATGTCGAAAGTTCGTCCTGGTGTTCCAATACTGGCTTTCACCCCGGATATTAACACCTACCGGCGAATGGGAGTGTATTGGGGGGTGAAACCATTTCTAATTCCCTTTACCAGCTCTGTGAAGAGCATGGTTTCTTATGTAGAAACAAGCGTGATATCCGAAACATCTCTCAAGAAGGGACAGCAAATTGTCATCATTTCAGGTTATCCCGTGGGTGCATTCAAACCGGCAAACCTGGCCTTGCTTCATACCATTGGCGAGGAAATGTAATTGAATGAAACTTGTCATGACTTCAATAGGGTGTGTTGAATCAAAAGCACCGCTTTCGCAGCACCTTTGATTATTGTGGAAAAACGAGAGGAAAAAAGACACCAGTATGGAATTCTATTGGTATCTTTTTTTGAATTGAACTGTTTATTTGGATTCTAAAATTTTTACAGCGGCACTTGCGAGAGACGCCGCACCCATCGGGAGTGCGGTTTCGTCAAAGTCAAATTTTGGATGATGGTGTGAATAGTTCAGTCCTTTTTCTGCATTTGCAGATCCGAGGAAGAAGAAGCATCCCGGAATCTTATCAAGCCAGATAGACATGTCTTCTGATCCCATCGTCTGATGGTGTTCATCAATCGTTGTCTCGGGCAAGATCTCTAGAATTGCCTCTTTTGTGAGGCCTGCAATTGTATCGTTATTTGTCGTAGGTAAAATCGGGTTTCCCAAGGTAACATCAACTTCGCATCCCATCGCCTTTGCTATACCTTCAACAACTTCAACCAAACGGTTGGACAAGGTCTCAAAGATTTCGGGTGTAAAAGCACGCATGGTGCCTTTAATCAAAGCTGTATCAGGAATAATATTGCTGGCTGTACCTGTCTGGATCATACACACGCTGATGACAGCAGAGTCTAATGGACTGATGTTTCTTGCAACAATACTTTGCACTGCAACAGTGATCTGTGAAGCAGTCAGTACAGGATCAATTGCAAGATGGGGAACTGCCCCATGACCACCTTTTCCCTTTAAGTTGATTTCAAACATGCGAGCGCCAGCCATGATTGGTCCACCATGAACTATCATCGTCCCAACTGGCATTTCATTCCAGAGGTGCAAGCCAAGACAAAAATCGGGTTTTACCCATTCAAGAGCTCCTGCTTCAAGCATTCGCAAGGCGCCAAATCCGCCTTCTTCAGCCGGCTGGAAAAGGAAAAGAACTCTCCCAGGAAAGGAATTTCTGACCTCTGTTAAAAGTTTTGCAGCTGTAAGAAGCATGGCAACATGCCCATCGTGACCACATGCATGCATTTTTCCATCGTATTTGCTGGCATAAGGCACATCATTGGTTTCCTGCATAGACAGTGCGTCCATATCTGCCCGAATCATCAGGGTAGGTCCTTCCCCATTACCCTCAAGGAGACCGAGTACCCCTGTGCTTGCGATATTCGTCTTTACGGGCATCCCCAATGATTGGAGTGTATCTGCCACAATTTTTGCTGTCCTGATTTCTTCATGTTGAATTTCAGGATGTTGATGGATGTCTCGACGTACAGATTGTGTGTAGGGAAATAGAGCAAGGGCTTTTTGGTAGAAATTCATTTTTTCTCCTGTGAATATCCAATGGGATGCTGAAAAGGGCTGGACACGCCTCTTTTATGTGTAGATGATACTCAGTGCAACTTTGCTGGGTTTCATTCATGTGAAAATCAATTGGTATTTGTTTGTTGGGATGAATCAGTGTTGTTTGTACTATCCGGCTGATTTTTTGGATTGCTACGGTTATTATTCTTTTTTGGGGGATAGGTGCGCTGGTTTTTTCGCCTTGGATTTCGACTGTTTGTGCTTCTTCTTCGATTTGAACCTTGTGATCCAGTTGATTTCTCTTTTTCGGAATTGGTAGTGTTCTTAGGTGTTTTAGAATTTGAATTCCTTTGTGTTCTTTGACCTTCAGTAGGCCGGACTGGTCTCTGCGTTATTTTTACATCATCAGCTGAAAATTCTTTCAAACCTTTGTCGTGGATGTAGACCAACACTGAAGAACGAAGAGGGAGGACAACTGAAACACGTCCAATTCCTTCTGGTGTTTCTACCCACTTATTTTTCTTGGGTAATCCAAGTCGACCCTCTTTATATTGTTCATACTCATACATCAAGCAGCATCGAAGACGGCCGCACATTCCAGTGATCTCTTCAGGAGTAAGCGAGATTTCCTGTGTTTTTGCCATTTTAATCGAGATTGAAGAGAAGTGAGTAAGGAATTGCGAGCAGCATCGTTCAGGCTGTCCGCATGCTCCGATACCTCCGTAAATCTTGGCAACATCACGTGGCCCAACCTGGCGCACCGTGATCTGTGGCTCTGGGAATTCAGATTCCAGAATCTCTTGAGTTGGGCGCGTATTCACTTTTTGGTCAGAGGCGCTGCTGATTAAAAACGTAAGATTATTTCCCTGATAACCGTATTCTGAATCAACAACCTTGATGTTTTTTATGTTGTTGGCTTTCAGACATTTTCTGGCCCGATTTGTGGTTTCCGCCTCGATTTCTGTCCATGATTTTTGATCCAACAGGTCAACAGAATCAGCTTTTCTAATGATAGATTTGACACGTTGAAGTCTGGGATTCGAATCAGACTTAGGGAATTCGACAACACGACCTAATTGGAGACCACGGGTGGTTTCAACAAGTACAACATCGTTGGTTTTTAAGTCACGATCTTTGTTTGCTTTGAAGTGATAGATTTTTCCTAAACGTGTAAATTGAATTCCAATGACAAAATCAGCGGTATTATTCATGATTAAACCTTGCCAATATCTTTCGCATTTTCATAAGCCATCATACTGACCTGCCCTGCGATATTTTCAGCGATGGATTGAAGTGCTTTTGCAGAGGCTTTTTCAGGATGTGAAATTACGATAGGCTTTCCATTATCTCCGCTAATCCGCACAGCAGGATCTAACGGAATTTCACCGAGCAATGGTACATTGTTCGTTTCAGCCAGCCGTTTTCCGCCGCCTGTTCCAAAAACATCCATTCGTGTGCCATCTGGCATTTGAAGGTAGCTCATGTTTTCAATCACACCAAGAACAGGCACATTTAACTTTTCATACATTTTCAATCCGCGAAGGGCATCTTCGAGAGAAACTTCTTGCGGCAAGGTAACAATTATCCCACCTGACAGTGGTAACGATTGTGTCAGGCTGAGTTGAATATCACCAGTTCCTGGGGGAAGGTCAACAATTAGATAATCCAGATCGCCCCATTCGACATCTGCAATAAATTGACGGATAGCGTTATGAAGCATTGGGCCGCGCCAGATAAGGGGTTGGTCGGAAGGAACAAAGAAGCCGATAGAGATAATTTTTACACCATAGGCAACAGGAGGGATGATCTTGTCTCCTTTTGAGCGAGGGGTATCCTCTACGCCCATCATGGTTGGTATATTTGGTCCGTAAATATCAGCATCCATCAATCCAACGGATGCCCCAGCTTTTGCCAGTGCTACAGCTATATTAACAGCTACAGTGGATTTACCTACCCCACCTTTACCTGATCCGATGGCAATTACGTTTCGAACTGGAATTTTGATTTCTCGAGAAATGCCATCAGATCGAACTTTTGAGGTCATGTTGATGTCAATTTTCCCTACACCCGGAATCGCCTGAACAGCTTCAAAAGCCTCTTTTTTGATTGTGTTTTTTAGTGGGCAGGCCGGAGTGGTGAGAACGATTGAGAAACGAACATCTTTCCCGTTTTCAATGGCTACATCCTGGATCATGTTTAAGGTGACAAGATCCTTTTTTATTTCAGGATCAAGCACTTTGCTAAGTGCTGCAATGATTAAATCTTTGGTTATTGAAGCGGACATTATTAAATACCTTTCTGTATGTAAATTTTATTTTGTGCGTTCAACTTTCTTTGATGACATAAAAGCAGCCATTTCTTCTGTGTTTTTCTTAAAACGCCTGATTAATTCCTGGTCAGTATCGCGAAATCTGAGGATTGTACTGGTGGCGCATGTGGTGCAGCCACGAATTGCACGAAAAGAATAGGAGTTGCAGGAAGTACAGCTGCAAAGTTCCACCATCAAAAGGACGAACCCTAATTCTTCTTCTATAGGCGACTGATCGGAGAGAATGCGATCAATTAATTCTTGCCATTCAGAACCGCGTAAATCACGCAGTTCAGGAATTAATCGCAGAGGAAATAATAATTCTGTATCTGAATTCATATACTAACACGCTGTAGTTGCGCCAAAATAAAAAGTATAATTAAAATGAATCAAAATCTCAACCATAGAAAAAACATCAAACCTATTCGATGATTTTTAATTTACCAATAATGACTGACAAAATTAGTAAAGGATTATATTAAAAATTACATCATTCATTGTAACATCATGAAAAGAGAAGTCAAGAAAAGGGGGAAATGATGTGGGTCAACCGCTTTAGAAATTAGAGAATTTGGTTTTTTTTGAAAGAAACCCGGTATCATCAGCCCCAGGTTTCTTGATATCACGTTTTTCCTAATCCATTTCTAATTCGGCGACAGAAGTATAAATATCATTGGGACGGTATGGATAGTAGTCGATATCTTTCCTTTTACTGATACCAGAGAGTACGAGAATTGTGTTCATACCGCTTTCAATACCTGCAATGACATCTGTGTCCATACGATCACCAATCATGGTTGTGTTTTCTGAGTGAACGCCCAAATAATTAAGAGCTGATCTCATCATTAATGGATTTGGCTTGCCTGTGAAGAAGGGTGGTTTTCCAGTCGCTTTTTCAATTAATGCCGCCATAGCACCGCAAGCCGGAACAACCCCTTTATCGCTTGGACCTGTTGAATCTGGATTGGTGGCAACAAAAATAGCTCCGCTTATGATCAATTGAATGGCTTTTGTGATTTGCGGGAAAGAGTAGTTCTGCGTCTCCCCAAGAATTACGTAATCAGGATCAATGTCCGTCAAAATGTAATCAACATTGTGTAAGGCTTCAGTCAATCCGCTTTCACCAATGACGAAAGCTTTCCCTTGAGGATTTTGAGAGGAAACAAAGTTGGCGGCAGCCATTGCTGAAGTGAATATCTGTTCTGGTTCAATATTGAGTCCGAATGTTTTTAGACGATGAACAAGATCTCCGGGTGTGAAACTTGGATTATTGGTTGTGATAAGGAATTTTTTCCCCTTTTTCTTTAATCGTTGGATAAATTCATCAGCTCCGGGAATCATTTTATTCCCATGAATGAGTACTCCGTCCATATCAATCAGATAGTTTTCTCTCTGCATGATCTTTGCTCCTCGATTACTTAATTCTTACCATAATAATATACTTAATTATCAAATGTTCGTTTTATGTTATATTTACACTAAAGTGGTAAAATCGATATTTTTTCTCTTTAGCAATTATACTGGATACTGAATGAAGAATTCCAACCAAAAATTTACTAGAAGAGATTTCTTGAAAATCAGCTTAACAGCACTCGGAGGATTGGCATTCACACCTTTTACTAATGAAGGGGATGAATACCTGGAAGAGAATCTGGGGCGTATTGCCACAACGCAAGTTTCTGTTTACAGCAAGCCTTCTGATAACAGCCTCATTCTTCACCAGCGCTTTCGCGATGATCTTATTCACATATATGATGAGGTTATTTCTGAAGATGGGCCGGGGTATAACCCGCTCTGGTATCGAGTGTGGGGAGGTTATATTCACAGTGCCCATGTACAGCGGGTGAAGGTGTGCTTTAATCCTGTGTTTTCTCACATTCCAGAATCCGGGCAGCTGGTTCAGGTGACTGTACCCTATTCTCAATCCAGTATTTACAATGAACGAAATAATGAGTGGCAGCAAGTATATCGGCTCTATTATGGCTCGAATCACTGGGTGATTGGTGTTGATGAGGGACCGGATGGTGAGGATTGGTATCGAATTTTGGATGATTTAACAAAAGATGAATATCATGCCCCTGCCAAACATTTTCGTCCCATCCTCGCAGATGAATTGCAGCCGATCAGTCCCGATATACCATTGGGAAGTAAACGCCTTGAGGTTTCCATTGCTCAACAGCAGGTGACAGCCTATGAGTATGACGAGGTTGTTCGACAGGTGAAAATTTCATCCGGGATGATTAAATCTGTTGCGCCAGGAGAAGTGCCGACTGCTACGCCTAAAGGAACTTTCTACATTACCTCTAAGATGCCATCAAAGCATATGGGTGGGGGGCAATTGACAAATGATCTGGAGGCTTATGTGCTGCCAGGTGTTCCCTGGGTTTCGTTTTTTGAGACTGAAACCGGTGTCGCATTCCATGGTACATATTGGCACCAAAATTTTGGAACAACAATGAGTCACGGCTGCATTAATATGACCAATGAAGATGCCAAATGGATCTACCTGTGGTCAATGCCTGTCATAAAAAGCAATGAATGGCTCCACAAAGGATTTGGTACTCGAGTGATAGTTACCTGATCTTTATTCTGAAATGTTAATAAACTCCATGAATACCTGATTGCCTAATAAACGTCCTTTTCTGGTTAGTATTAAATGTTTCTTCTGGTCTGTCCACTCAATGAGCTCTAATTGTTTCAGTTTGTTGATTTGTTGATTGAATTTGGTCTCAAAGTCGATGCAGAAGCGCTGGTTGAATTCTTTCAGGTTGAGACCATCCCTGATTAATCGTAGTGCGAGAATGATATGATCTTCTATGGCTTCGGTTTTACTTCTTTTGTGGTATTCAACGGTGGCAGGACTCAGTGGATAGTGGATTGTTTCTTTGTCTAAACAAGCATCAATATAATTCTGGATTTGGCTTTCATTTATCATGCGGGTATCATTCACCAATGCATGGGCCCCAGCGCCAAACCCAAAATAGGGTTGGTTCTTCCAATATTGCATATTGTGACGGGAATATAGAAAATCATTTCCCTGCTGTTTTCCCCAATTTGATATCTCATAATGAATGAATCCATGATTATCAAGAAAGTCCATTGCAAATTCATACATCTCGGCTGCTAAATCTTCATTCGGGAGAGGAATATCACCACGTTGAACGGAGCGATAAAGCGGAGTGCTTTCTTCAACTTTGAGGGCATAAATGGAAAGATGATCTGGCGATAGCATGAGAATTTCAGCAAGTGTTTGCTGCCATCTATTCAATGATTGATATGGGAGTCCGTAGATAAGATCAAGATTGATATTTTCAAATCCAGCTTTGCGCGCAAGAGCTATGCTTTCAATCGTTGTTTTATGGTCATGGATACGGCCGAGAAGTTTTAATTCGTCAGCATGTACCGTTTGGACGCCAAAGCTGAAACGATTGACGCCAGATGAGCGATAGGCCTTTAGTGAATCAAAGGTTACTGTTCCAGGATTTCCTTCCATTGTAATTTCTAAATCATGCCGTAGAGGGAATTGGATTTGGATAGTATTTAGAATTTTTTCCAGTTGCTGTGGTGCTAACAGGGTGGGGGTTCCTCCTCCAAAGAAGATTGTATGAATGGGAGGGAGAATGTTTGTGAGGTTTGATACCTTTACGATTTCTGTACAAAGCGCCTCCACATAAGCAGGAATTAAATTTTCATGATGAGCAAATGTGTTAAAATCGCAATAGGTACAGCGCTGTGCACAGAACGGAAAGTGAATATAGATGCTGTGATTGTTTGTGCTTTGCGGTCTGAGGGGTGTCTTGTCCATATGTTATAATTTTATACTGATTTATGGTAAGTATGGTTAAATTTTCATTATAAATGAGAATAGCTTAGAGAAGAATATATGCCTGTAGAGAATGAGAAGAAAAAAATGTGTCCAACATGCGG